>CAXTLE010000060.1:0-12963 GCA_964244855.1 uncultured Aestuariivirga sp.
ATGGTTGATATGGCGTGCTTATATACGAGTTGGGACACGCCGTCACGCCGCAACAACAGGCAGAAATTATCAAACCACGTGATGATGCCCTGCAGTTTCACGCCGTTCACCAAAAACACGGTGACAGGGAGTTTGGTTTTCCGCACATGATTCAAAAATGTGTCTTGGAGGTTTTGCGGCTTCTCTTGTGCCATGGTGATTACCTGGTCCTTCTTGTTCTTGCCCCGTAGGGTGCATATTCGTTCAGGTTGCGCTTTCGTGCAACCCCTTGTCGCTTTTATTCACTCATCATCTTTTGCATGCAGGCCCAGCGATTTTATCTTCCGGTGCAAAGCCGAGCGTTCCATGCCAATGAATTGTGACGCGCGTGAGATATTCCCGCCAAATCGCGATAATTGTGCAGCAATATAGTCGCGTTCGAAGGCTTCTCGGGCGTCGCGCAGAGGCAATGCAAGTAAATGTTCGCCCCCGAAACCATTGGCCGTGGTGGTTGATATCTGTTCTTGCGGCACCAGAGCTGCCGTAATTTCATCACCAGGCTCTCCACTGGCGAGAATCATGATGCGCTCTACAATGTTGCGAAGTTCGCGCACATTGCCTGTCCAATTGCGAGTTTGAAGTATCGCCAGCGCGTCTCCAGCAAAGCGCCTGTTGGCTTGGCCCGATGCTGACGAATAGGTTTTGGCGAAGTGCTCGATCAGTTCAGGAATATCATCGCGTCGTTCTGCCAGGCCGGGCACCCCCACGGGCACAACACTGAGGCGATGGTAAAGGTCTTCACGGAATGCTTGTGCAGCTATCATGCCCTGCAGATCCCGCGCGGTAGAAGAAATAATGCGAACGTCAACTTTGGTCTTCTTGCTGGCACCGACACGTTGGAAGGTTTGCTCAAGCAGAACACGCAACACTTTGCCTTGTGTCTCCATCGGCATATCGGCGATTTCATCGAGGTAAAGAGTGCCGCCGTGAGCTTCTTCCAATGCACCAATGCGAGGTGCTGCATCGGGGCCATTGTCTACACCGAACAGATTTTCTTCGAGATGCTCCGGCTCCATTGTGGCGGCAGCAAGTGTAACGAAGGGACCATTGGCGCGTGTAGACAACGCGTGGATGGCGCGGGCCACAAGTTCTTTGCCTGACCCCATAGGCCCTGACACCAATACCCGGCTGTTCGATGGCGCGATTTTCTTCAACAGCGCGCGCAGGTTGCGCAGCGGCAGCGAAGTGCCGACCAACTCAGGGTTCAGTCCGGAGCGCCCCTTAAGTTCATCATTTTCGCGTTTAAGGCGTGTGGTTTCCAAAGCTCGACCCAGCACCAATAGCAGGCGGTCGGCATTGAAGGGTTTTTCGATATAATCGTACGCACCCCGGCGAATGGCAGAAACAGCAGTTTCAATATTGCCATGACCTGAAATGATAACGACTGGAACATCCGGCAGACGGTTTTTGATTTCGACGAGCAAGTCCAAACCATCAAGTTTTGAGCCTTGCAGCCAGATATCCAGCACAACTAGTGAAGGCCTCCTTTGGCTTAGCTCAGAAAGTGCTGCGTCCGAGTTATGTGCTAGACGGGTTTCAAAACCTTCGTCTTGCAAAATGCCTGATATAAGTTCGCGAATATCGGCTTCGTCGTCAACGATCAGAATGTCAGCGGCCATGGTGCTCAGGCCTCCTTTTTGTCTGTTATTGCAAAGGGTGCGAAATAGAGGGTGACGGCAGCGCCCTGCCCTAGTTCGGCGTCAGTCAAATCAAGCCTGCCACCATGTTCTTCCATGATGCGTTTGACAATGGCGAGTCCAAGCCCTGTGCCTTTTTCACGCGTGGTCATATAGGGTTCGGCCAGGCGGTGGCGGTTTTCTTGCGGCAGGCCGATGCCGTTGTCCTGGACGCGCAAATAGGGTGCGCCATCAGCAATGCCGGTTTCGACGTCAATGGTGCCGGGATGAGCTGGATCTGCGGCCAATCTCGACTCGATAGATTCACGGGCGTTCTTGACAAGGTTGGTAATGGCCTGCGTTACCAAACGACGGTCAAAAGCAAAACGTGGCATGTCCGGCTCTAGCGACAACTTGATTTCAAGATCAGATGACGACACGCGCTGTAGAACTGTCGCATCGCTGACGACTTCGTTGAGATCATTGGGTTCGGGAACTGCCTTCGGCATACGGGCGAAGGACGAAAATTCATCAACGATCCGGCCGATATCACCCACTTGTCGGATGATGGTGTCGGTGCATTGTTCGAACACGTGTTTGTCAGTGGTGATTTCTTTCAGGTACTTCCGCTTCAAACGTTCCGCAGAAAGTTGGATGGGTGTCAGCGGATTTTTGATTTCATGCGCAATGCGCCGGGCAATGTCGGCCCATGCAGAGTTTCGTTGTGCAGTCACAAGGTTGGTGATGTCGTCAAATGTCAGAACATAGCCGTGCGACGCATCGTTTGACGCCTCAGTCGTGATCCGCACGAAAAGACTGATATCCCTGCCCGCAAGACTTCGCTCAACCTGGCCCTCAGCCTGACCCGACGGTCGTGATTGCGCTTGAATCATCAAAGGTTCAAATTCTGGCAACACATCGGAAAGGGGCTTTCCCAAAACGTTACTTTCTCTCAGACCTAACAAACTCAAGGCCGATCGGTTCAACAGGGAAATCGAATTATCCGGTTCGAGTCCGATGACCCCCGCACTCACACCTGCCAGCATGGCTTCGGTAAAGCGGCGACGTTCGTCTAATTGCTGGTTGGTTTTGACGAGTTCGTTCTGGTGGAGACGTACCTGATCCGTCATCATGTTGAATGTTTGTGAAAGATTGATGAGATCTCCAGGACCATCAACAGTTACTACTTTGGCATTGAAGTCACCTTGCGCCACGCGCCGCGCAGCGCTGAGCAAGCGAACGAGAGGTTCAACCAGTCGTTCGGAAAATCGCATGCCGAGCCAGATGGCAGCGAGCAGAAACACGAGCGCCAAGAGTGCATAGGTCAGTCCGAAGGTGAGCTGAACTCCGGTGCGTTGTTTCATCAACTCGTCATATTCTTTTTTGGCGTCGCGGGTCTTGACCAGCTGATCAATGACGACGGGCGACAGCACGCGATAAACGTAAAGGTAATGCGATGGAAAGCCTTGCAATTTGATCAATGCGCGCACGACATTGCCTCCAGGGGACGGCTGTATGAGCACCAGTTCACCCTTGTCTGCTTCTGCCATGTCCTTGTCTTCCGGAACGACAAATTTCAACTGTTCATTAGCGGTGATGTTGGCTTCAATGCGTTTGCTGGAAGAGTCGAAAACAAATGCCGCCGCGAGGTTGCGCAGCAAGGCATGGCGGGCAACGCGGTTGACGAAGGCTTTTCGATCATCGGTATAGAGTTTGAATTGTTGGTTCAGATCTGTGGAAATACTTGCGAGATCGTTGCGCGTGGCTTCGGAGGCATTTTGCAAATAAGCTTCAGCGACAGTTGAGGCTGTGTCGACAATGTTGCGCGTGCGGTCAGAGAACCATGCATCGAGGCCACGGTTCAATGTCACGGCTGCAAAAATCGCAACAAGAAGTGCTGGCATGACGGCTACCAGACTGAACAGCGAAATCAGTCGAATGTGCAGCCCTGCTCCCGGCATCCCCCGGTTCCGCGCCCAAATAAGCTGGAACATTTGAACGGCCACCAGAATCGCCATTAGAATTACGAGAACTGTGTTTGCAAACAGCAACCAGCTGACGATGCTTTCAGATGGCTTCAGCGGTGTGAGGCCAGTCAGCACCAAAAACGTGCTGATACCGACAAGCGTGCCCATCACCACAAGTGCAAGGGCCGCCCAGGCTGAGGCACCCTTGAAGAATTGCGGCATATGCAGGTCGCTCGTTTTGAGCATTTTCACTCCGGTCGAAACAGAGGTTAGACCTCACACGATGTGTTGCCGGAATTCAACACTAATGTGGCATATTTGCGACACATGCCTGCAGGGTTAACTATATCAAACCCCGCATGGGCACGATCTTTCGTTCGCGCAGCTTGCTGCGCAGCGTGTTGCGATTGATGCCCAGAAGATCTGCAGCCTTTAGCTGATTGCCGTGAGTCGCCGTCAACGCCGCACGCAGCAATGGCGGCTCGATTTCAGCCAGCATACGCTCATACAATCCCGGTGGCGGCAATTGATTGCCGAAGCCTGCGAAATAGCTCGACATGTGATTTTCAACAGCTTCGGCGAGATTATTTGAAATATTGCTGAGGGCAAACGGTGTCATGGCTGATGGCATTTCCGCCAGTTCCCGTTCTACGGCAGATGCGGGGATGACGTCTTCCACTTCCATTGCAAGCAACCGCTTGATGAGATTTTCAAGTTCCCGCACATTGCCCGGCCAACGATAGTTTTGCAGCGCACGGATAGCTTCTGACGACAGATCCTTGCGCGGAAGTCCGTCTTTGATGGCACGGTCAAGGAAGTGTCGCGCTAAATCCGGTACGTCTTCCGTACGCTCGCGCAATGGCGGCAACCGTAAGGGAACTACGTTCAGGCGGAAGAACAAGTCTTCTCGAAACAGGCCTTGGGTGATCAGTTGACGCAAATCGCGGTGGGTGGCGCAGATGATACGGACGTTGGTTTTGATGGGTGTGGTTCCGCCAACCGTTGTGTATTCGCCTTGTTGGAGAACGCGCAGCAAGCGTGTCTGCGCTTCCAGCGGCATGTCGCCGATTTCGTCGAGGAAAAGCGTGCCGCCTTCTGCCTGTTCAAAGCGCCCGGCCATGCGTCCGGAGGCTCCGGTGAACGAGCCTTTCTCGTGGCCGAAGAGTTCTGACTCAATCAAATCGCGTGGAATCGCGGCCATGTTGATAGCGACGAAGGGGCCTTTCTTGCGACGGCTGAAATCATGCAGCGCCTTGGCCACCAACTCTTTGCCGGTGCCACTTTCGCCGACGATGGTAATTGTGAGATCGGTTTGCGTGAGCCGCGCGATAAGCCGGTAAATATCCTGCATGGCGGCAGAGCGGCCAATGATCGGCAGGGCTTCGCCCTGCTCTTCTGACTTGGGGCGTTGTGGCTTTGCAGCTTTTTCCAAGGCGCGTGTTACTGTTTGCACGAGTGCATTCAGATCGAACGGCTTTGGCAAATAGTCATAAGCGCCCAATTCATTGGCGCGGATGGCGGTCATGATGGTGTTTTGGGCACTCATGACGATGACGGGCAACATGGGGCGCAGCTTGCGAATGCGTGGCAATACATCGAATGCGTTTTCGTCTGGCAGGATAACGTCAGTCACAACAACATCGCCTTCGCCATCACTTACCCAACGCCAGAGAGCGCCTGCGGTTCCGGTGGAGCGCACGGCAAAGCCTGCGCGGTTGAGGGCTTGCGACAAAACGGTGCGAATGGTGCTGTCGTCATCGGCGATGAGAACGGTACGGGCGCTCATGGGTTGAATTCTCCTTCAGCTGGGTTGGAGCCCAAGTCAATCATGGGAAGCAGAGTGCGGAATGTGGTGCCGCGTTTCCGGGGTTGACACTCAACCGTGCCACCATGGTCACGCACCACTTTGGCGACGAGTGCGAGGCCAAGACCACGTCCTTGCGGCTTGCTGGTAACAAAGGGTTCGAAAATATGTGGCGCCAAGTCGTCAGGAACGCCTTTGCCATTGTCATGAATGCAAATTTCAAGCGGCAGGGAAACACGTTCCTGGGTTCCCGCCACTTGCAATTTCATGCCGGGGCGGAATGCGGTGGTGAACAGGATTTCTCCGCCGTCGCCGGTTTCGTGCAGAATTTCTGCCGCGTTTTTTGCGAGGTTCAAATAGACTTGCACGAGTTGGTCTGGATTGCCGAACACCGGTGGAAGCGATGGATCATATTCCTCGCGGATCGACAAATAACTTCCTGATTCAGCGAGGATGAGTTTCTTCACCCGGTCCAGCACCACGTGAATATTCACAGGCCTACGCTCCAACGGACGTTCGTCAGAAAACACTTCCATCTGATCGACGAGTTTGCGGATGCGCTCGGTTTCATCGCAAATCAGGCGGGCCAAAGCGCGGTCACTGTCGGATAGTGTCGGTTCAAGCAATTGGGCTGCACCACGAATACCCGCCAACGGGTTCTTGATCTCATGAGCCAACATTGCCGCCATGCCAGAGACGGATCGCGCAGCGCCTTGATGCGTAAGTTGATGGCCCAATTTGTGCGCCATGGAGCGACGTTGCAGCATCAGCATGACGAACTGGCCATCATCACCCAAAGGTGCGGTTTGCAAATCGACGATACGTTCGCCACCCAGTCGCGGCGAACCAACGGCGACGCCATATTCATTTACCACGGTAGACTCGTCCCGCACCTGTTTCACCGATTGTAAAACCGGACTCGAAAAAGGAACGATGTCGGTAATGGAGTAGCGCCTGAGAACACTTGCGCCGGATTGGAAGAAATCTTCAGCTGCGGTATTGACCATGCAGATATGGTCGTTGCCATCCAGCACGAGCAGCGGGTTTGGCATGGCGTCGAGTACGACTTGTGCTGCAGGGGGTGTAGTCACAGGGAGCAGTTCGTTCATGCTACGGCCCTCAATTCTGTCGGTGCGTGCAGTTCAGAAAACACGGTTTTGATGGCTTGCGTGATTTTGGTGTTATCGGGATTGGACAGCAATGTCCGGCGCTGCTCTTGAAGTGTTTCAACCGATATCAGCGCTCTTTCGTGCAGCCTCGTCATCAGCCAGCCCAAATGTTTGCGGAAGGTTTTGTTGCCCAAACTTGCGCCGTATAACGAGAGTGTTTCTTGCTGATGCCAGAGCGCGATATCGCATTCTTCCTGCAAACTCGGTGCGGGTTTTCCTGTGCCGGGCTGCATGACCTCGGCCACGGCGCCCAACCACCACGGCCTGCCATAGGCCGCGCGGCCCATCATCACTGCATCCGCGCCAGAGGCTTCGAGCATGGCCTTTGCGTCTTCTGCGCTATTACCGTCACCGTTGGCCACCAGCGGAATGGTAATGGCGTCTCGCACGGAACGAATTGCACTCCAATCGGCCTTGCCGGTGTAGAACTGGCAGCGGGTGCGGCCATGGATGGTGATCATCTGGATGCCAGCCTCTTGCGCCCGCTTGGCGATGTGGGCGGCATTGAGTTGGCCGTGGTCCCAGCCCAAACGCATTTTGAGCGTTACGGGAACTTTTGACGCGGCAACTGTTGCTTCAATCAGACCCAGTGCGTGATCAGGGTCGCGCATTAATGCGGAGCCTGACAGTCCGCCAGTCACTTGCCGCGCCGGGCAACCCATGTTGATGTCGATGATATCGGCACCGATGTTTTGCGCCAGTTTTGCGCCCTCAGTCATCCATTTGGCTTCGCGGCCTGCGAGTTGAATGACGAAAGGCGTTAAACCTTCGCCACCAAATGTGCGCCGCACCATATCAGGCCGCGCGCGCGCCAGCTCCTCGCTTGCCACCATTTCAGACACGACAAGGCCCGCCCCATGTGCATGAGCGATTTTGCGGAAGGCCGCATCGGTCACGCCCGACATGGGTGCCAGCAACACATTGTTCCGCAATTCGATGGGGCCGATTTTTATGCTCATAAATTATGCAACGCCTTATGTCGTCTAACAATTGTGCAGACTAAACCATGTTGCAGTGCCGTCAACCAATTTTGTGCATCTGCGGCATTCTCAACAGACATAGCTTAGGTTATGTCGATAGTATGTCAGTTGTGGCGGTCATTGTTGCGGGTGGAAGCGGTTTGCGCGCAGGCGGAGGCTTGCCCAAGCAATATCAACTCGTTGGCGGCAAACCTGTGATCCGCTGGACGCTGGAAGCCTTTCTCAATCACCCCATGATTTCGCGGGTGCAAACGGTGATTGGCCTTGGTCATGAGTCGCTTTTTGCTTCGGCAACAGAGGGTTTGCAACATTTGTTGGCTCCTGTGATTGGTGGCGGATCCCGACAGGATTCGTGTCGTGAAGGCTTGGAGGCTTGCGCGCTGATGGGGCCGAGCAAGGTTTTGATCCACGATGCAGCGAGGCCATTTTTGACACCGGAATTGATCAGCAACATCATCAATGAACTCGATCACGCTGCGGCAGTGATTCCTGGTTTGCCTGTCGCAGACACCATGAAATATGCACCGAGCGGGATGATTGAGCGCACGGTGGATCGCGCCTCACTGTGGTTTGTGCAAACGCCGCAGGGATTTCAGTTTGATAAAATCCTTGGTGCCCATCGCCAGGCTTTGGCAGATGGCAGGACGACGTTTACGGATGATGCCGCGGTTGCCGAATATGCTGGTATGCGGGTGCAGATTGTTGCGGGTGAACAGAAGAATCGCAAATTGACAACCAGCCATGACATTATGGAGGCGGATCGTGAGCATTCCACGCATCGTTTTGCCGATTTGCCAGATGTGCGCATGGGTCAGGGTATTGATTTTCATGTGTTCGAAAAAGGCAATGCGGTGACGCTATGTGGTGTTTCGATTCCGCACACGCATAAACTCAAAGGCCATTCGGATGCTGACGTGGCGCTGCATGCGCTGACCGATGCGATTTTGGGATCGATTGGCGAAGCTGATATCGGCCAGCATTTTCCGCCCACCGATAAACAATGGAAGGGTGCACCCTCCTCCATATTTGTGGCGAAGGCGATGGAGTTGCTGCGCGCGCGGGGCGGCGTTTTAGCGAATGTAGATATAACAATCCTGGCGGAAGCTCCACGCGTGGGTCCGCATTTGGCAACAATGAAAGATGCGCTGAGTTCGATGTTGGGAATTGCTGTTGATCGCATCGGTATCAAGGCCACGACGACCGAAAAGATGGGCGCAATTGGCCGCAAGGAAGGCATGTCTGCTTCAGCGATTGCAACGGTGCGCTTGCCACTATGAGTGCCGAAGGTTTAGTCCGTGCACTGACGAACAAGGGTTGGAAGCTGGCGACCGCCGAAAGCTGCACAGGCGGAATGGTTGCCGCTGCGATGACAGACATTGCCGGATCTTCTGATATGTTCGATCGGGGCTTCGTGACGTATTCCAATGCAGCAAAATCAGACATGCTGGGAGTTCCCGCTGATTTGATTGCGAAACACGGCGCGGTCAGCGAAGCCGTAGCTCGTGCCATGGCGGAAGGTGCACTCAGAAACTCAATCGCTGATGTGGCCGTCTCAATCACGGGTGTCGCTGGACCGGGTGGCGGAAGTGCTGAAAAGCCGGTGGGCCTTGTGCATTTTGCCTGTTCGACCAAAGAAAAAACCGAACATCTCGAAATGCGATTTGGTGGTTTAACCCGTGCAGCCATTCGCGAAGCCGCAGTTCGGCAAGCGCTTCAACTGGTCTTTCTGGCGTTGTGAAGGGCCTTGGCCCGCGCTTCGAACGCCGTCATGATTTTGTTGACGGCTGTGTCCATTGCTGCGGCGATTGCGAATTGTAGAAACATCGAGCGCATCGCGTAGTCGATGGAAATCGAAACGTCAGACTGACCGTTAGCGTCGCGTATGGTCCAGATCGCAGTCATGTGTTTGAACGGCGGTTCTTGCGATGTTGCGATGACGGTCTGCTTGTTCGCGTCACATACCACACGACTGAAAAACGTCTCGCGCAGGTTCAGCTTGGCATAACCGACGGCCACCTCGGCATTGAAAGTTTTAACACCATCGATTTCAGTTATGCCGCCACGTATCAACGAGTGTTCAAGCAACGGGAGAAAATCTTTGTAAGCGCCAACATCGGCGGCGACAGCATAGGCAGATGCGGACGGCACAGCGACGCGGCGTGATGTTTTAAATGAGGGCATTCAGTGCGCGGCCAACCGCGCCGCTTTCAACCGCGCAAAGTCTTCCCCCGCATGATGCGACGAGCGCGTCAATGGCGACGACGACACCATCAGGAAGCCCTTCGAATAAGCAATCGTTTCGTAGTTTTTGAATTCGTCCGGCGTCACGAAACGATCTATCGGTGCATGTTTTCGTGTGGGCTGCAAATATTGTCCGATGGTAATGAAATCGATATCCGCTGAACGCATATCGTCCATCACCTGCATCACCTGCTCGCGGGTTTCACCCAAGCCCACCATGATTCCGGACTTGGTGAATATCGTCGGGTCGAGTTCTTTCACGCGTTGCAACAGGCGCAGCGAATGGAAGTAACGCGCACCGGGACGGATTTTCAGATAGAGTGCTGGAACAGTTTCAAGATTATGGTTGAACACATCAGGTTTTGCGTCAACCACATTCTCTAAAGCCCCGTTTTTCTTGAGGAAATCTGGAGTTAGAATTTCAATTGTGGTGTTGGGAGCGAGGCGGCGAGCGTGCTGGAGCATCTCGACAAAGTGCTGCGCACCACCATCATCGAGGTCATCCCTATCTACAGATGTGATGACTGCATGATGTAGGCACATGGCGGCAATAGCTTCTGCAACACGCAATGGTTCGCCTTGATCAAGCGCCTCAGGCTTTCCTGTTTTCACATTGCAGAAGGCGCAAGCTCTGGTACAGGTGTCGCCCATAATCATGAAGGTGGCATGCTTCTTCGACCAGCACTCGCCAATATTGGGGCAGCCTGCTTCTTCGCAAACCGTGACGAGCTTTTTCTCGCGCACCAGTTTTTGCGTCTCAGCGTAAATGGCAGAGCCCGGCGCTTTCACCCTGATCCAATCCGGCTTTCGCAGAATAGGTGTATCAGCCTTGCGGGCCTTTTCAGGGTGGCGCGGCCGGGCTGTGCCAATGTCGATAAGAGTCGTCAATGCGTTAGCCGCGACCTTTCACAGCGCGGTATATTAAAATCAACACGCAAGCGCCAACAACTGCGACGATCAGCTGTCCAACCATGCCGCCCAAGCCTATCCCAACCAAGCTCAGCAGGAAGTTGCCCACAATCGCACCGACAATGCCCAACAGAATATTCATGATAAGGCCCGTATCGAACTTCATCACCTTTTCAGCAATCCACCCGGCCAAGCCGCCGAGAATGATCGTCATAATCCAACCCATACCATCCATTGTGTAGTCCCTCTTTTGTTAACGCCTTTTGCCGCGCAGCAGCTTCAGCACCAGCAACAGAATAACTGCACCAGCAGCCGACACAAGCAAATTACCCCAGAACCAGCCGTGGAAAATTTCACCCAGATTGATGCCGACTTTGTTGGCTGCGAAGAAGCCAAGCCACGAGCCAGCGATGCCGAAAATCAGGTTCATAATCAGGCCCTGATCTGAGCCAGTCAGCTCTTCCGCCACCCAGCCCGCCAGAATGCCGATCAGAATAGTGCCGCCAATACCGACGGCTCCGAGTTGCATAATTTGGTCCATATCGTCCTCCTCGCCTACATATGGATGACGCGACCGTAAGCATCAAGTACGCTTTCGTGCATCATTTCTGAGAGAGTTGGATGCGGGAAGACGGTGTGCATCAGTTCTTCTTCGGTGGTCTCCAGACCCATGGCCAGCACGAAGCCTTGGATCAATTCTGTGACTTCGGCACCTACCATATGGGCACCGATCAGGCGGCCGGTCTTGGCGTCGAAAATGGTTTTGATCAGGCCTTGGTCTTCGCCCAAAGCAATGGCTTTGCCGTTTGCCAGAAACGGGAAACGTCCAATCTTGAGTTCGAAGCCTGCGGCCTTGGCTTTCGCTTCGGTGAGGCCAACACTGGCTACTTGCGGGTGGCAATAGGTGCAGCCGGGGATTTGGTCTTTCTTCATGGGGTGCGCATCGAGGCCTTTGATTTTCTCAATACAGATCACACCTTCATGCTCAGCTTTGTGGGCGAGCATTGGCGGGCCTGCCACATCGCCAATGGCGTAAATGCCCGCGATGTTGGTGCGACCATAACCGTCGTTGACGATGCAGCCCCTCTCCATTTTCACACCCAAGGCTTCGAGGCCAAGGTTTTCGACATTGGCGACAACGCCCGCAGCAGTGATGACGCGGTCCACGGTGATGGTTTCGGATTTGCCAGCTGCTTCGAGTGTGGCGGTAACCGAGTCGGCCTTGCGATCCAGCTTCGCCACCTTTGTTGAAAGCCTGAACTTGATGCCGTATTTTTCGAGCTGCTTCTGGGCGATCTTGCTGATCTCGGTGTCCTCAACCGGCATGACCTGATCCATGATTTCGACCACCGTTACATCAACGCCCATGGCATTATAGAACGACGCAAACTCAATGCCGATGGCACCGGAACCGACAACCAGCAGCGACTTCGGCATTTGCGGGGGAACCATGGCCTCGAAATACGTCCACACCAATTTGCCATCAGGCTCAAGGCCGGGCAGCACACGAGGGCGCGCACCTGTGGCGATGATGATGTGTTTGGCGGAATAGGTCCCTGCCGCCATGGTGCCTTTGGGAATAGGCGCTTGCGGCTGTACGATGGTCTTTTTGGTGTCAGCCACCACCACTTCACCGGGCTTGGTGATTTTCGCTTCACCCCAGATGATTTGCACCTTGTTCTTTTTCAGAAGGCCGTTGACGCCCATGTTGAGGCGACCCGATACACCACGCGAACGCGCGACAACTTTTGACGCGTCGAAGGTTATGTCCTTCGCCGACAAGCCATAGTTTTCAGCATGCTTCATGTAGTGGAAAATCTCCGCCGACCGCAGCAGTGCCTTGGTAGGGATACAGCCCCAGTTGAGGCAAATGCCGCCCAGATGTTCGCGCTCGATGATGGCGGTTTTGAAACCGAGTTGTGCCGCACGGATAGCGGTGACGTAACCACCTGGGCCAGCGCCAATAATGAGAACGTCGAAATTGTTGTCGGCCATTTTATCTCTTTCCTTTTCCCTCTCCCTTTACGGGAGAGGGTGCTGAGCCCTTGCGAAGCGGGAGAGGGAAGTCAACCTTTGGAACACAGCCCTCTCCCGGCTCACTGCGTTCGCCACCCTCTCCCGTAAAGGGCGAGGGAAAGAATTAAATCCCCAAAATCCTCTTCACCACAGGCACCAGTGCCTCCCCCAGTGCCTTCGTACTTGCCGCCGTCAAATGCCCACCATCCGTCGGGTCAGCAT
>CAXTLE010000061.1:0-10250 GCA_964244855.1 uncultured Aestuariivirga sp.
TTCCAAGGCAATGCCAGGATATTCATTGGCGTGAACGCGGGTCACAACCTCATTCCACAACACCCCGGTCTTCATCACATTGCGCTTTTCCGCCGAGGAGACCTTGCCTTTGCGCGTCAAGGCCAGGTCGAAGGCCACGCGGGCAATGCGTTCGATTTCGAAGGTGTCATAAACTTGCGTATCAATGCCGCGCTTTTGGCCATTGCCCAAGTCAGTAATGGTTTTGGGCTCGCCAAAATACACACCGCCCGTGAGTTCACGCACGATGAGAATATCGAGACCTTCAACCACATTCTTTTTGAGTGAAGAGGCATCAGCCAAAGCCGGATAGCAAATCGCGGGACGCAAATTCGCAAACAATCCGAGGTCCTTCCGCAACCGCAGCAGCCCGGCCTCAGGCCGCACATCATAGGGCACCTTGTCCCACTTCGGTCCGCCCACAGCACCGAACAACACAGCATCAGCAGCCTGCGCCTTGTCCATGTCCGCATCAGACACGGCCTTGCCATGGGCGTCAAAAGCAGACCCACCGACGAGGCCTTGATCGGTCTTAAACTCGGCAATGCCTTGCTGGCCCATCCAAGCGACAACCTTTTTGACTTCCGCCATGACCTCAGGGCCAATACCGTCACCGGGGAGATAGAGGAGATTGAAGGAAGCCATGGAGAACTCGCAAAGTTGACGGGATTAGAGCAAGCGGTTAGCTGTTCGAGGACATTGTTGCAAGTGAGCGAGAGTTGCTATACGTGTATAGCAGGAGATGAATCATGCTTGCTTTGCGTTTGCCCCTGGATGTTGAACAACGGCTTGACGTACTGGCCAAAAGGTCAGGCCGCACTAAAACTCATTACGCAAGGGAAGCCATCCTGTTGCATCTTGAAGACCTTGAGGATGCTTTTGAAGCCGAAACGGCCTTGAAAGAATTTTACGAATCGGGCGAAAAGCCAATATCTTTGGCAGAAGTGAAGAAACGCCTTGGCATGGACCCTTGAATTCAAGAAAAAAGCTACTGAAGCACTTGAATCGATGGACTGGAAAGCGGCCCAGAGGATTGTGACTTTTCTGGAAACCCGTATCATCACCGCTGACAAACCGTGGCAACTCGGCACCAAATTGCAAGGCAATGAATTCGAAGGGTTGATCCGCTTTCGCGTTGGCGATTATCGTGTCTTGGCGGAGATCAAAAACGAAACTCTTGTTGTGCTTGTCGTGGGCGTTGGCCATCGCAGGAAGGTTTACAGGTGAACGCTCCTCGTGGACAGTCATTTGAGCCTTTAGACGTTGCTGCACTTCTTTTGTGTGCAATAGAAACTCCTTCTTTGCACGGTGACCGATTAGAAAATCTCTGTCGCGCAATTGATGCTTATAATCATGCAGTATGGCTTCTCGACTCAGATGAAGTCGCCCCTATAGAAGGTGTTGAATGGTCGCGACCCGACCACAATGACCAAGATGTAAGAACGTCCCTTTCCTCTCATTTTCCAGAGCTCGGCTTTTATTGGCAGGCGTTAGACATGAGTATGGAGTCTGGTGAAGAAGGCAAACTTGCGGTTGGAGACGCTATTGATGATCTCTTGGATATCACAAAGGAATTGAGAGAGGTTGCGTGGTTTGAAAAGCACCACGGGAAAGAGGAAGCCCTCGCTGCGTTACGATTTCGCCATTCAAGTCACCTCTATATGCATGTTTTTCCGTTGCGGCTTTATCTCGAAGGTAAAATCAGAGTGGGTTAAAAACTCACTCCCCCACCTTCTGCAGCAACAGCCAATCTGCCCGCGCCCAGAACATCGTCGCCACCAACAAAAACAGCGGCAAGGCCAAGCCCGTCACAACATCATTCAGCGCAATACCAGACAACACATCACTGCGCATATCCAGAAAGAGCGTCGTCACATAAGGCACACGACTGTAGAGAGGCATGGGTTTGAAGTAGTCGTCGCGGGAGGCAGCGCGCCAGCTCGCCAGTTTTCCACCTGCATGCAGGATGGTGGCGATAATCGCGAGGGCGAGGGATACTTCGGTGCGTGCGAGGCCCATCAGCGCCACGCCAATTGTGAGTGCGCCCAAGGTTGACAGCGCATGTCCGAAGTTGTTGGATTTGGCATCCGGTGGAAAACCCTTGGCCCAGGCTTTGGCATATTGCATGCCGCTGACCCAGAAGATCAGCGAAGCTGCCGTTGTTAAAATGGCGGGCCAATTGCCGAGGAAGTGTGCGACGAAACCGTCTGCTGTAACGCCACGTCCAGATCCCGACAGCAGCATGAACAGTGCCAAGGCACCGAAGAAAGCGATGAGGTTTCCAATATTATAAAGCAGCCCCGGATTTGAAAATGTCGGCACGACCGCGACACGACTTCGTTCAAACCGGATTGGAGATGCAAGTTCACGCATGGTGTTCTCTTTCTCGCCCCGAGGAGGAGATAGACCTTTTGAACAGTCATGACGTCATTCATTCGGGTGAGACAGCAGAAAAATGTGGCTGTGTTACTCCGCTACTTTCCGCGCCATCGGGTTGTTCGGATGGGTCGTCCAGTTTGCGTAGGCCGGATCAATTGTCTTCCCCGTTCGCGCATCCACACCCGACGTCTGCTCCACCATGGTGATGCAGTCCGGGACCGGGCACACCTCCACGCAAAGGTTACAGGCCACGCATTCATCATCCATCACTTCGAAATGACGCTTGCCGTCTTTTTCTTTCATGATGGCCTGGTGCGAGGTGTCTTCGCAGGCGGCATAACATCTTCCGCATTTGATGCAGGCGTCCTGGTCGATGTGGGCTTTAGCGATGTAGTTGAGATTGAGATATTGCCAGTCGGTGACATTGGGCACAGCGCGGCCGCGGAAGTCTTCGATTGTGCTGTAACCCTTCTCATCCATCCAACTCGAAAGGCCGGAGATCATTTCCTCGACGATCTTGAAACCATAGGTCATGGCGGCGGTGCAGACTTGCACCGTGCCTGCGGACATCGAGATGAACTCCGCAGCATCGCGCCACGTGGTGATGCCGCCGATGGCGGAGATGGGTTTGCCCTTGCACCCGGCGTCTCGCGCAATTTCGGAGACCATTGATAAAGCAATCGGCTTCACCGCCGGGCCGCAATAACCGCCGTGCGAGCCCTTGCCATCAATCGTCGGCATGGGGGCGAAAGAATCCAGATCCACATGGGTGATGGAGTTGATGGTATTGATCAGCGATACGGCATCAGCGCCACCGCGAAACGCCGCCGCTGCGGGTTTGCGAATGTCAGTGATGTTGGGGGTGAGCTTCACAATGACGGGCAAGCGAGAGTGCTGCTTGCACCAGCGCGCGACCATTTCAATATATTCAGGCACTTGCCCCACCGCACCGCCCATGCCGCGTTCACTCATGCCGTGCGGGCAGCCGAAATTCAGCTCTACGCCGTCGCAATCGGTTTCTTCAACCTGTTTGAGGATTTTCTTCCACGGCGCTTCCTCACAAGGCACCATGAGGGATACGACCATGGCGCGGTCCGGCCATTCGCGTTTGACCTTCTTGATTTCCTGCAGGTTGATTTCAAGCGGTCGGTCGGTGATCAGCTCAATATTGTTAAAGCCCAACAAACGACGGTCCGGTCCATGGATGGCGCCATAGCGCGGGCCGTTGACGTTGACCACGGGTGGGCCTTCTTCGCCCAAGGTTTTCCAGACCACGCCACCCCAACCCGCCTTGAAGGCGCGAACGACGTTGTATTCCTTGTCCGTTGGTGGCGCTGAGGCCAGCCAGAAGGGATTGGGCGATTTGATGCCAACGAAGTTTGAGGACAAGTCTGCCATGGGATTATCTCCTGTTTTTCTTACCCCTCTCCCTTTGCGGGAGAGGGTCCGGCGAAGCCGGGGGAGGGAAGTGCACCTCCCTCATCCGGCGCTTCGCGCCACCTTCTCCCGCAAGGGGAGAAGGAAAGTTTCTTAACTCGATAAATATGCATTGATGCTCTCAGCCGCACGGCGACCATCGTCAACGGCAGCAACTGTCAGGTCCTTGCCACCTGCTGCGCAATCACCACCCGCCCAGATGCCAGAAACGCTCGTGCGCTTTTCGCCATCAATAGCAATACGGCCTGCATCAAGCTTCAACGCCCCACCCGTAGCATCGACATAAGTCTGGCCGATGGCTTTGAAAATTGTGTCGGCGGCGATGTCGAAGGTTTCACCTGTGGCCAAAAGCTTGCCCTTCTTCATTTCCATGTAATCGCAGCGCAGCCCTACAGCATGACCTGCTTTCACCAGTACCTTTTTCGGTGCCGCCCAATGCTTGATGGTCACACCTTTGGTCTGCGCCAAATCCTGCTCGTAGGTCGAGGCCTTCATATGCTCTTTGCCGCGACGATACAGAATGGTCACATCCTCGGCGCCCAGCAGTTTGGATTGCACCGCCACATCAACTGCCGTCATGCCACCGCCTATAACGACAACGCGACGACCGACTTTCAGTTTTGACACGTCCTTGGCCTGGCGCAAATCCGAAATGTAATCCACAGCATCTTCAATGCCCGCGAAATCATCATTCTTGATGCCGAGATCATTCACGCCCTGAAGACCGATCCCCAAAAAAACTGCATCAAATTGCTTTTGCAAATCCGGAAGTTTCAACTTCTTGCCCAGCGCCTTGCCATGCTCGACGGTAATACCGCCGATGGACAGAACGAAATCCACTTCCTTTTGGGCAAAGTCATCGACACTCTTGTATGCCGCAATGCCATATTCATTGAGGCCGCCGGATTTTTTCCGCGCGTCAAACATCGTGACGCCATGGCCATGCATGGCCAGTCGGTGTGCGCAAGCGAGACTTGCCGGGCCTGCACCGACAACGGCCACAGACTTGCCCGTCTTCTTCGCCCGCGTGTAAGGATGTGTCTTCTCCGCCATAACGGCGTCCGTGGCAAAGCGTTGCAAGAGGCCGATTTTTACCGGCTGGTCTTCCGAGGTATTGCGCACACAAGCCTCTTCACACAGGGTTTCCGTCGGGCAAACGCGGGCGCACATGCCGCCCAAAATATTCTGGTTGAAAATCGTAACCGCAGCATCTTTCTCGTGGCCGGACGCAATCTCGCGAATGAAAAGCGGAATATCGATGGAGGTGGGGCAGGCGGTTTGACAGGGAGCATCATAACAGAAGAAGCAGCGATCTGACTCCACGAGCGCTTCCCGGGCTGACAGCGGCGGATGCAAATCGCCGAAATTTGCCGTGTAGTCAGCCTTGGGCAAGCGCCCCGCCGCCACATCCGGACCCTTCACTTGTGCCATGTTTCCTCCGACACTTTTTATCGTTGGACTCGAAGTTGGCAGATTTTGTTCAAATGGTCAAATTTTTGGAATTGCGTAGCTTTTCAATCCAAGGATGCTGGGGGTGAACTTTCTCTATCGCTTCGGCTAGCCAATATTGTTCAGTATGAAAAGTGGATAGAACTGATTCAAAATCAAATTGATCCTTTGCACGAATGTTTTTGGCCTTGAACAGCAAAACCACCTCTGGACGCATGAAGGGGACGCCATTCGAATCCCGCAACACTACATCATGCCTGGCCTTGGAGATCGAGAGGTCCCGCTTGAAGCGCCAAGTGCCGCGCGCATTGGTGTGGCGCGAACGTGGCTCAATCATAATGTCGAGGCGCCATTTTTGTGTCTCTTTCTCCAAACACCATATTTGAAGAATGTCTTCTGCTGGTTCTTGTGAAGCCAATTGCGTAACCTCGCCGCTGCCAGCAGCGAAAAATTCGCAATCAGGCAGGGCGGCTCGGAACTGATCCAAGTCTTCGCGCAGAATTGAAATTTCGATATCCTCATGAGGCCGGGTCTGCTCTCCCAACCAAAGATCAATGGCCCAACCACCAACCACGCACCACGGCGCATCGATGCCAGCAAACCTCCGATAGACTTCGTTCGGCGTCCAAGGTTGCCATGCGTCGATATCTGGCATGTCCACTTTAAGATGCCAATGCTTGCCGCACCATTTCAGGGTTTTTCGCTATCACCCGCAAAAGCGCGCGTGCTGGTGCGTCAGGTTCGCTACGTCCCTGTTCCCAGTCGCGGAGTGTGCCCAAGGGGATGCCATAACGTTCAGCAAACTCCTCCTGGGTGAGCCCCAACACGCGTCGTAACGTCTTGGAGCGCGGAATGGGCTTCATTCTCGCCAGACGCTCAGGCGTGATTGGTGCATCTGCATTTTCATATAAATGTTCCAATGCCTGGCAGTTTGGGTCTGACGGCAGTTCTTCAATGCGACCGTCAGCGTGAGTTTTGGTGCGGCGGCCATCAGGTTGCGTTACGGTGGTGGTAAATGTCTTGCTCATGTCTCTCCGCCTTTCGGGCCGAAATCAGCCGGATGTTGGGCGGCCGATCAGTATAAACTATGTAAAGTATAATTCCGTGGGCAATTCCCAGAAGCACGGTTCGTTCTTCGAAGGGGGTACTCATCGGCGTATTCAAAATTGTTGATGTCTAGAAACGCCTGGCACGCCAATTGGAATGTCACGCCATGTTTTCTGGCATTTGCTTCAGCCTTGAAGCGATCCCATTCAAACTCCATTCCCTCCATATACTGGTATCCCGTACTTCTGTCAACCCGACTTCAAACCATTGGACGCCTCTGCCTGCCCGCGCTATCTTTTGTATGACAATTCACCAGAGGCCCACACAGCATGTCCAGCTCCACCACGAAACCGCTGAAATTCCGATCGCAGCACTGGTTTGACAACCCCGCCAATGCCGATATGACCGCACTTTATGTGGAGCGTTATCTGAACTACGGTTTCACCCAAGGTGAGCTGCAGGGTGGCAAGCCCATCATTGGGATTGCGCAAACGGGTTCTGACCTTTCCCCTTGCAACCGTGCCCATGTCGATTGGGTGCGGCGTGTGCGTGATGGTATTATTGCCTCAGGCGGTATTCCCTTGGAATTTCCAATTCATCCTATCCAGGAAACGGGTAAGCGCCCCACAGCATCGCTGGATCGCAATCTCGCTTATCTCTCCCTCGTGGAAGTGTTGCATGGCTATCCGCTGGATGGTGTGGTGCTCACCATCGGCTGCGACAAGACCACTCCTGCCTGTTTGATGGCGGCGGCCACGGTTGATATTCCGGCCATTGCGTTGTCGTCTGGACCCATGCTGAACGGCGACTACAAGGGCATGCGCACAGGTTCCGGCACTGTCGTGTGGCTGGCGCGTGAAAAATATGCAACGGGCGAAATCAACTACAAGGAATTTACTGATCTTGTGGCCTCGTCAGCCCCGTCGACAGGTTACTGCAACACCATGGGCACCGCTTCCACCATGAACTCGCTGACAGAAGCGCTGGGCATGTGCCTGCCCTATAACGCTGTCATCCCCGCCCCCTATCGTGAGCGCGGCCAGATGGCTTATGAGACGGGCAAACGTATTGTCGAGATGGTACATGAAGATTTGACGCCATCAAAAATCATGACACGCGATGCCTTCATCAATGCGATCCGCGTTAACACCGCCATCGGCGGTTCCACCAATGCGCCCAATCATCTCAATGCCATCGCGCGACATCTGGGCCTGCAGCTTGATGTTGTTGATTGGGAACAGGAAGGACTGGACCTGCCCTTGCTCGTCAACATGATGCCAGCTGGCGAATATCTGGGTGAAGATTTCCACCGCGCCGGGGCTGTTCCATCCGTCATAGCCGAATTGATCGGTGCGGGCAAAATCCACGAAGACTGCATGACAGCCAATGGCAAGACCATCGGCGAAAACAACAAGGGCAAGTTCTCGTGGAATCGCAAGGTGATCCGCGAGTATAACGATCCGATCAAGAAACATGCGGGCTTCAAAATGCTGAAAGGCAATCTGTTCGATTCCGCCATCATGAAGACAAGCGTGATCTCGGAAGAATTCCGCACCCGCTATCTCTCCAACCCGAAAGATCCCAACGCCTTCGAAGCC
Source organism: uncultured Aestuariivirga sp. (assembly GCA_964244855.1). Classification (GTDB taxonomy): domain Bacteria; phylum Pseudomonadota; class Alphaproteobacteria; order Rhizobiales; family Aestuariivirgaceae; genus Aestuariivirga. The sequence goes on from CAXTLE010000061.1 coordinate 7,929, forward strand.
AAGGCCATCGTGTTTGACGGCCCTGAGGACTATCACGCCAACATCGACAACAAGACATTGGACGTTGACGAAAACACCATTCTTTTCATCCGGGGCGTTGGCCCCTTGGGCTACCCCGGAGCCGCAGAAGTCGTCAACATGCGCGCACCAAACTATCTGCTCGAACGCGGTATCCGCTCACTGCCCTGCGTGGGGGATGGCCGCCAATCCGGCACGTCAGGCTCACCATCAATTTTGAACGCCTCCCCCGAAGCCGCGGCAGGTGGCGGTCTCGCGATTTTGAAAAACGGTGACAAGGTGCGCATCGACCTGAACAAGGGCGAATGCAATTTATTGATCAGCGATGCCGAACTTAAAAAACGCCATGAAGAACTCGAAGCTTCAGGCGGCTACAAAGTCCCTGAATCCCAAACCCCCTGGCAAGAAATCTTCCGAAAGGAAACCGACCAACTGGCGCAGGGCATGGTGCTGAAAGGTGCCGTGAAGTTCCAACGGGTGGGCAAGGTGCATCCGGTGCCTAGGGATAATCACTAACGGACCACCCCGGCCCCTCCTCGCAAGCGGGTAAGGGTGAATTGACTCACCCCTTCCCGATCTTCGGGGAGGGGCCGGGGGTGGGGATTTTTACTCTTTTGGCGCTTTCGTTGGCCGCAAGTATGCACCTACCAGCTGTCGTGCTGGTGCATAAACAGGAGACATCCACGGAGAGCATCCACTGAAGCAGTTGCGGATCCACATTTTAATAGCAATATGCGTGTCCGCTTTAGTCTGCTGGTCATCAAGCAGATACACGCTTCCTACTTTCAAGAGTGCACAGCCCTCTGGCAGTGAACTGTCCGCATGTGGGTGAGCAAATGCATCTAGCAGTTTTTCCCGTAATTCAGGCAGGTCACTTCCATTACTGCACGCCAGCACAGGACGAGTGACAACAACCCACCCTTCCTTCGGCAAGGCAACGTCAGCGATTGCGAATTGCGGCTGGACATAAATCAAGACTGCGGCGAGCAATACGCTTGTCATGAAATTCTTCATTTTCACCTCTATTTCTCTATACCCCGCACCAGCTGCGCCAGCAACGCCTTCAACTCCCCCTCCAGCGCCTCACTCGTCACACCCGTGAACCGATGATCCAGACTCATGGCGATCACCCCGTGAAAGGCCGAGAATAACGTCCGTGCACGGAGCAATGTCGCAACTTCTTCATCGCGCGGTTGTAACTGCCGCAGGGGCACCGCAATATGCTGCATCAGGCGTGACAAAGCTTCGTAATGCTCTGCCGGGTAGTCGCGTCCTTCCGGCAGACGGTGTTCGAACATAGTGCGCCATAGCTGCGGTTCAGCACGGGCGAAGCTGAGATAGGCTTTGATCAGGTTTTGCAGGCGCGCTTCGGGCGCAGGCGTTAGCGATGCCTCCGCCATCACGGCATCAAGTCGCATAAAGCTCGTATAATTCACCGCCAGCACGAGCGCGTCCAGATCGGCAAACACCGTATAAAGTCCGCCTAGCGCTGACCCTGCAGTCTCAGCCACGTCCCGCGCCTTCAGGCCAGCCAGCCCGCGCTCGGCGATAATTTCCCGCGCCGCCTTTACCAGCCGCGCCCGCAAGTCCTGCTTCTTTTCAGCCTGCTTCATATTCCATTAACTCTTTCATGAACATCGTTCATTTATATCTTGAACATTGTTCACTTATATGCGACATAGTGCTCGTGAACGTCGTTCATAAATGGAGAAAGCAAAATGTTCAAACAGATAGTGACACTGATCCGGGGTACATCCTACGAGGCGACAGAATCTGCCCTCGTGCCCCACACGCACACCATTCTGCGCCAGCAGATCAGGGATTGTGCGCAGGCGCTTGCTGCCGCGCGTTATGCGGTGGCGGTGGCGCAGGCGCAGAATGCGCATGAGGAGGCATCGCATAAGCGCATCTTCGAGCGCATCGCGGACCTCGAATTGCGCACCATCGCTGCCGTCGAGCAGGGCAAGCAGGACTTGGCTTATGAGGCCGCCGAAAGCATTGCCGTGCTGGAGCAGGAGCGCGACTCATCACTTCAAGTGCAACAGGCCTATAGATCGGAAATCGGGCGGTTGAAATCGATCATCCGCAAATCCGAATTCCGCTTGAAGGATCTGGAGCGCGGGCAGAAATTGTCGGCTGCCACGGCAAAGGCGCAGAAGCTCCGCGACCATGGTGCGGGGTCTACCTTCAACACCTTCACGGAAGCCGAAGCAACCTTGGCGCGCCTGCGCGAACGGCAATCGCATTTTGATCTGACGATGGATGCGCTTGATGACATGGACCGCACCCGCGATCCTGCCACCA
>CAXTLE010000061.1:10350-12901 GCA_964244855.1 uncultured Aestuariivirga sp.
CTCATGCTGGTGCACACCACAGTAGCGCTGTCAAAATCCCTGCGTGACGATCAGGAACAGAACAAGATGATCAACAAGATCGAAGACGCCCGCACCGAAAAACTCATCATGGAGATGAACCGCGCCAACGCCTGACGCTTCCACATTGCGCCGCACATTTTGTGTGCGGCGCATTTTGCATGTCTGCCATTCCCATGGTCGCCCTTAACTGTTATAACAGTTCCGTGCATGTTGCACGATGGGGGACGGCGTATAATTCGATCATAACAAAACCAATGGGAGTGATAACAGATGACACGTATTTCGAGACGTACTCTAATGTCCGGCATTGCCGCCGTAGCCCTTGCCGCCAGTGCCACTTCAGCACTTGCCGCCGATAAAATTCTGGCCTCGGTGCCGGGCCTCACCTTCCCCTTCTTCGTTCACATGATGAACGCCTTCAAAGCCGAAATCGGAAAGCAGGGCTATGAAGCCATTGAAAGCGATGGCCAGGTGTCGTCTCCCAAACAGACCGCCGACATTGAAGCCGCCATCACGCAAGGTGTGAAAGGCATCGTGATCAGCCCTAACGAAGTGGATGCCATGGCACCTGCCTTGCAACAGGCCGTTGATGCTAAAATTCCTGTTGTTACAGTTGACCGCCGCGTGCCATCAGTTGAAGGCATTCTTGCGCACATCGGCGCTGACAATGTAAAGGGCGGTGAAGCGCAAGCCAACCTGATCGTGTCGATGTTCCCGGACGGTGCCACCATCATCAATCTGCAGGGACAATCCGGCGCATCCCCCGCCATTGATCGCAACAAGGGCTTGCACAATGTGCTCGATGGCATGGCCGACAAATACAAGATCGTATTTGAACAAACCGCAGGTTTTGACCGCGCCAAGGGCTTGTCGGTCACGGAAGCCGCACTCTCCGGCATGGCCGAAGCACCGAAGGTCATCGTCGCGGCAAACGACGATATGGCACTGGGTGCCATGGAAGCCGTCAAGGGCCGTGGCATGACGGGCATTGTCATCATCGGTTTTGATGCGCTGCCGGAAGCACTGGCGCAGGTGCGTGATGGTGGCCTTACCGCCACCATCGAACAGTTCCCCGGCCAACAGAGTGCGCTGGGTGTTCAAACGCTCGTCGCTTTCCTGAAGGACGGCACCATGCCGAAAGACAAGGTGTTGTTGTTGACGCCTGTCGCCGTGACGAAGGACAATCTGAACATCGCCGAACGTATGGGTGAAGTGAAGTAAAACAAAAGCCCATTGCGCCAGCCGGTGTCCTCCTCCCGGCTGGCGCAGCTTTCATCATGGCTGAAACCGCAGACATTCCCACCTTGCTCCGCATGACGGGCATTTCAAAATCTTTCCCCGGCGTGAAGGCGTTGGAGGATGTGGATTTTGCCGTGGGCCGAGCCGAGATCCATGCCTGCCTCGGCGAAAATGGTGCCGGCAAATCCACACTGCTGAAAATCCTCTCTGGCGCGCAATCACCTGATGCAGGACAGATTGAATTCGATGGCAAGCCCATCGCCTTCGCATCCCCGCAAGCCGCACAAGCCGCAGGCATCGTCACGATCTATCAGGAGTTCACCCTCGCGCCGGACATGACGATTGCCGAGAATGTGTTTGTCGGACGCGAACCCGGTTCTCGTTTATTCGTCAATCACGCCAAAATGGAAGATGAAACACGCGCCTTGTGCAATCGCATAGGCCTCGACCGCAACCCCGCAACCCGCGTGCGTGACCTCGCGGTTGCCGAACAGCAAATGGTCGAAATCGCCCGCGCCCTCTCCATGAAATCGCGTCTCATCGTCATGGACGAACCCACTTCGGCCCTTAGCCGCTCGGAAGTCGAGAAACTTTATGTCATCGTCCGCGCCTTGAAGGCCGAAGGCATCTCCACGATTTTTGTTACCCATCGTCTCGAAGAGGTTTTTGAAATCTGTGACTCATACACCGTGCTGCGTGATGGTCATCACGTTGGCGCGGGGTTGGTGACAGATACAACCATCGAAGGCATCATCCGCATGATGGTGGGGCGCGAAGTGGGCTTGTTGGCACATCGTCAAGGCAGCACAGCACAAAGCGACGTCGCCCTCGAAGTGAAAAACCTGTCCCGCCGCCGCAAGGCCACGGACTCAAGCGCCATCGAATTGCTTGGCGTTTCGTTCAAGGTTCACAAGGGCGAAATTCTCGGTATCGCCGGACTTGTGGGTGCAGGCCGCACGGAATCCGCCCGCGCCATTTTCGGGGCGGATCGTATTGACTCGGGCGAAGTGTTGATCGGCGGCAAAACTGTCAGCATTCGCAATCCCGCTGACGCCATCGCATTGGGCATCGGCCTCGTGCCGGAGGACCGCAAACAACAAGCCCTCTTCCTCGGCCTCGCCATCCGCACCAATCTTTCCATGGCAGCACACGATCACATCAGCGCATGGGGTGCATTCATCAGTACACGGAAAGAAAAAGCGCTGGTCGAGGATTACCGCAAAGCCCTCAACATCCGCATGGCCTCGGGGGACCAACTCGTCGGCAATCTCTCTGGCGGCAATCAGCAGAA
>CAXTLE010000062.1:0-12835 GCA_964244855.1 uncultured Aestuariivirga sp.
ACTGGGAAGCGTTGAGCCTTTGATCAAGACGAACAGTGCTGTGAACATAATCGCGACCAGTCCTGAAACTGAATCCCTGCGCAAGGCATTGCCGACAACAAGTACTGTTGCGCCCACAATGCCACGCCCGCCTGACGTTCGAATTGGACGCCTAAACGATGCTGCGACCAAGGTCTCCAATGACGGCAGCACCGGGAGTGCAGCTGTTTTGAATTCCGAAGCCGCCATTCATAATCAACAGAGCGGCGGTGGATCGTCGGGCGGCGGCAAACAACAAGGCCAGGGTGGCCAGAACGGGGATAAACCGGGCGATAAACAGGGCGGTGGCGACAACTTAGGTAACAGTAGCGGAAGTGGCGGCCTGCCACCCCGCGGTGGAATTTTTGCCGCTGGTGCGGCACCTGACCCTGACGATTTCAATGCTCCCCCACTGTCGGAAGCCCAAAACGCATATTTTCAGGCTCTAACTGATCGCGGTATTCCTGATAGTGTAGCGATGTGGATCGCACGCTCGTCTCTGAATGGTCAGGATAGCGATTACTCAGTCGTAAACATGGCTGAACAATTTGAAATTATGAAGATCTTTATCGATGATCCCAGCGAGATCGTTGCAATGGCTGCCCATAGCCTGCGCGGCAAAAGCAGTTCTGCGCTCATAGATTATCTTGGAGAAATATTTCATTTTACAGACAACAGTCTTTTCAGTTCGTACTCCCACCAGGAGACAGTGGAGGCAGCTACATCGATTATCCAATCCACCTTCAACATGTGGCCATCACCGCCCGGCGACAATGAAAATATCGCAACTGCTTTTATTATTGCCAGGTTTCTAGTTGGTTACGGCGTAAGCCCTGCTGATGCTGCAGCTTGTTTTGTGGATGAGAAAATGAGCAGCAGTACCGCTGGCATGATTTTGGACACAATAATGCAGGCAGAAGCGGAACTTGGCTGGATCAATCTGGACCCGCATGAGATCGTCTCCAAAATCAACGATGCGGCGGAATATCTGGACAGTTATGATATCGAGGGTATGCGCGATGAGGGCGTTCCCTTAAGAGATATTATTGTTGACATAATGTCAGGTCAGTTGCTCAATATTGGCGAAAACGTGAGCCTCACAAGGCGTGAAGACCTCTTCGAAATCTGGCAAAACTTACCCCTCATTTTCACGGTGACTGCGGAACAGGAACACGAGATAAACAGGCTTCTTGTTGATATCGAATTATCGCAAGACAGTTATGACTACAACGTGTCCGGCATGGAGTTGCGATACTCTTTAAAAAATCTTGCATCATATCTGATCCTTGATCACGGGAAAGGGGGAGCCTTATCTTATGATGACGCACTTGATCTAATAGATGAACTGCTCACTTCAAAACGTGACCAGAGTGAGCGTCAGAACATCGTTTGCTACAGCGCCAGGTTTATCCGGAATTTCCCTTACAACGTGAGGGCCAAGCCTGAAGAAGTCAAAGCTGACTATCGCGCGGCTTTGGACTTGAGCAAGGATCATAATCTAACACATGAAATGTCCACCATATTTTGGGACATCAGGGAAGACAGCGACTACGCTGCCTTGGACATAGATTTCCTGCGGTCTCCTGATCGTGATGCCATAATGGAATACCTGATTTCTTCTTCGGACCGTACAACCCGAAAAACTGCCATGGCCACCGTTATGTTGTCGACGGGCTTGCCTGCGGATGAGGCCGCGCTTCATGTCGATCTCCAGCTTGGGGAAAGAGCAGAGCAAATCCGCAAATGGGCACGGGTGACGCCGAGCAGCACTGAGCTCCCCTCGTTTCAACAAGCGATTCAACTGGAATATGCTTTGAGTTTTTTGGCCCGCCAAAATATTTCATTAACGAGTGTTTTGGGAGCACCGCTTGACGCCTTCATTCGACAAGGTCTTGACGTTGACCGGAGTTTCAAAGGTCTGGAACGTGTTTTGCTATCGTGGAATTGGGAACCGCTTGATCAATTCATGGGGGCCGAATTCAGGTCCTGGGAAGCACCTCCGGTCTCCCAGCCTATCAAGGACACTCTTGCACAATTCCCGTCTGACTTTATCATAAGGCTGGCCAATGATGGCCTCGATCCTGAGATTGTCGCTGATCTGCTGGTTGGATCATCCTCGGCAAGTTCTGCCGTCCCCGTCGCGGAAAAGCACGCAGTCGCCATCATGCAAGCAACGAACGGATCTTTTACACTGCGCAAATTGCAAGAGCTTGTGCCCTATTTGAATGAAAGTAAAATTCCCAGCATGGCGTTGACTGCAATTGCCAATAGTTTCCTCGAGAGTGAGACGCAACTTGCGGAATTGGAAATGTTGTGGACCACTGAAGGCTCACAATTGGCTTCGGAACTTAACCCGCAAATGCGAAATTCAATGGCCATCGAGAACGCTCTTAACACGCTCTATGCAATTGACGATTTTCCGGAAGTCTATCTTGATTTTGAGACTGCCGATATCACACTGAAAACAAAAAATGGTGGTGCAGTAGAGCAACAGGCAATTGATGACTGGTGCGCAACTCACCAACATACCGCCAGGCTGGTTCTGGATCGAGACACGAATAACTATGTTGAGTTATCGAGCGAAACCAGGTTTCATGTACAATTCCCGGGGCAGGTATCTGTGCAACCCGCTCACATGCCCGAAGGTGGTTTCTATTCACGTCGTATGATTCCTCCCGGTACAGCGATTGTGATATCTTACGTCGACAGCAATCGGGACGTGAAGAGCGCTATATTCAGACTGCCGCCGATTAGAAGCAGAGCCGGGCAAGGATAACGCCCCTCTCCCCGCCGGTTTTCCACTACGTCCTTTTCCAGTGAAAGCTAGCCGTAAGGTCGTTTTGCTATGCGGAATGCTGTTGCGGCAAGATGTACTCCATCGTCCGGGATCACAATATAGCATGAAGGAACGGTTTTAATGGCTCTCGCCCCTCTAGTTACCCGGGATGCACAAACCCCGGTGCCACCTTCATCACCTGCACAGAGCAGGGTCGTGAAAGAATTTTCGACGGCGGCAAAACAGGCTCGCGCGGATGAAGCGGCAAGCAGCAAGGGCGCAGATGGACAAAACGCTGTCTTTAATCCCAGCCAGCACAGAGTCCAGGGCCGTGGCGACGGTAAAAAGGATCAGAACCAGGGCGACCAACATCATCACCTTGTGGTTACGGTACGCTACACCGCGGATGGTCAGAAAATAGTAACAAGCGACGGCCATGTCACCCGGACGAAAATCGGTGGCGACGACGCAAATGGCTTGGAAACTTCAAGCCTCCCTGGAACTGGAAGACGACAGGACAGCGGGCAGTCGGTGGGTGCCGAGACTCTGCGTAACCCTGCGCCACTCTCGCCCGGAGCAACCAATGTTGCACTCAGCATGCCGCGCAACGTTGATGTTCGGAGCCCCCGCCACAGCGACACGGCAGCCAAGGGTGCCGCTGAGGGCGGCACCGCGAGTACATCTGTTCTGAACGCCGAAGCGGCCATCCATAACCAGCAGAGTGGCGGCGGCTCGCCGGGCGGTGGCAGTCAACAGGGCCAGGGTGGCGATACAACGGGCGGCAACGACAGTAATGACAATGCCGGCGGTGGTGACCAGAATACAGGTGGCATCGGTGGGGGAGGACGTGGCACCATCCGCCCGACAGCAACGGGTGCAAATCCGGAAGAACCGGATGATGACGCTGCACGGCGTGCTCGGCTCACCGCCGAATGGCGGCCAGACCATCTCGGCATAAGCCGCGAACTAAGAGCAGATATAACATCGCGGTTTGTTGAGTTGGAACTCTCGCAACCGGATTATAATTTTGACTACCCCCGTTTCTATTTCCGTGCAGAATTGCTTGCCCTGGCGAAATTTCTGGTTACTACAAATCAGCTAAACTTGGGCAGTAAGCGTGTGAGCATCGGGCAATTGTCTCTTGATGAAGCGATTGAACTTATCAAATCTTTGCTGGAGGCAAAACGCAACACGCCCGGACGCGATGAGATCGTCCAGTATAGTTCTCAATTCATCAGAATCCATATTTATAAGGGTGTAACAGAAGAGGCAAACGCGGACTACCGGGAAGCTTTTGCCTTGGCGTCCAGACATGACATCCGGCAATCGCTGACAGAGCTGTTTTTACAGATGGGTGAAACAGAAGAGTACAAAACCCTGAACTTGAATTTCATGCGCTCGCCAGCGCGTGATGCGGTGATGGATTATTTGATTTCGTCTTCGGATAGTCTGGAGCAGAAAATTGCTGTGGCCATCGACATGATGCCGCCTCGATACGTCGAACTTTGGCAAGCCGTTGCAGCGCCCTTCACTCTCACCAGCGAACAGAACGACGCCATCAGCGAGCTTCTGCTGGGTCTGGAAGTGTCGCACTGGCAGGACTATGACTTTAACACGGAAACTGTTCCGTTTCGATTTTTTCTCAAAACACTCGCCGCGTTCCTGATGGGTCAGGGGCAAGGGATGAGGTTATCGCTTGATGAAACATCGTACCAGCTAGACGCCTTGCTGAATTCAAAAAGCGGTTTGCCGGAATGTGAGGCCATTATTTGCAACAGCGCCTCGTTCATCATGGCGTTTCCATACAAGGCGCATTCAGCCAGACCTGACAAGGCCATCGAGGATTATGGCGAAACTATTAATCTGGCGATACGACACGACATCAGGGAACCGCTTGTCGACGAGTTTTCGCAGCTTTACCGGCTCCGGGATTTTGCGGAACTCGACGTCGATCTGCTGGCGGCGCCTGAGTTCGAAAGTGTGATGGCTTACTTTGTGTCGTCCAGCGACAGTCCAAACCGCAAGGCTGCGATTGCGGTTGTTATGCTCACAACAGGCCTTACTTTGGACGAGGCCAGACGAAATTATGAAATGGGCCTTAGAGCTGAGCGTGCAAGATCTTGGGCCGAGGCAACACCTGGCAACACCCAGCTTTACGCGTTTAATCAGGCCCTGGACCTGGAAGATGATTTTCGCGACCTTATGGGCAACGACTTTTCTTTGCTCGACATGTTTGCAGCGCCCTTGCGGGCCTTCGATAGTCAGGGTTTCGCCGCGGAACAGAGTGTCAACTGCCTGGAGCGGGTTCTTAGGAATTCGCACGGGGAGCCGATTGAACAATTCCGGGAATCTACGCGCCCGATGTCGGACCAATTGGAGTGGAGGCGAAATGCGCGGAACTCCCTCGCGCAATTTCCCGTAGATTTTATGACGCGGATGGCAAATGACGGTATTTCTCCGCAGATCTGTGCTGATCACATTGTCGGCGCAACGTCCGGCAGTTTGTCCGTTCCGGTCATGCAAAAAAATACCGTATCGATCCTGCAGGCGACATCAGGCACTCTAACACCTGCCAAGCTGCAGCAACTCGTGCCCTATCTGAATGGAAGCAGACTTGCCCCAACGCTGTTGATTGCTATTGCCCAAAGCTTTCTGGAAAACGAAACGCCGCTTGCAGAGTTGCAGCAGCAGGCCATTGCAAACATCGGGACAATGACGACAGACCAACAACACACAATCACTATTGAAAACAGACTTATAGACATCGTGAACACTGAGACGGCACTTCTCAACTCGCAAACACTTGGTGGAATTGAGGAAGCCTATCTCGACATGGAGACGGGCGACACAAAATTGATACTAACCGTGTCAGAACATTTGGGACGAATGGGCCTGGCTTCGTGGAGCTCCGCCCGCAGCTGTATCGTAAAATTGGTTCTGAATTCTGAAGTGAATGAATATGCAGAGTTCTCATCCAAGCAGAGTTTTAACGTACAATTCCCCGGTCAGCTGCGTAGGCAGGATGCGGATAGCGCGGGTGCGGACAATTATTTTTGCAGGAGGCTTCCACCTGGTACCGTTGTGAGTATGGATTTTACAGACAGCAATGGTGCAGAAAGAAATTTGGTGTTCAGGCTGCCGCAGATCAGGGGCAGAACGGAAGGACTGCAGGCGTGAGCTGATGCTTTGTGGAAGCTTGCCGTCAGCAAAGAAATAGCGACACGAAAGAAATGGGACGATTCCCTTCACTTCCCCCCCTAGTTGGATATTCAGTCCCGGCAAGCACCGGACAAAATCACCGTCATGCGTCATGGCGTGCATATCAACGTCTAGGTTCAATCTCGCGGCCAGGATTTTGTTGATGGCTGATTTCAGGCCTTCGAGCTGCTCAGTCGTCTGCTTCCCATTGCGGTTGTTCAGGAACAAGGCGGTATCGACGGTCAGCCGCACGAAATCAAAGCCCGCAGCCTTTGCTATAGCAAACTCATCGGCAGTCACACCGTCCACAACAGTCACAGGCAAGCTGCCCTTCAAGACTCTCACGTCAGACGCAAGTGCGGGCAGGGCCAGCATTGCGGCCCAGAGGTAGATCAGAATTTGAACAACGTGTTTCATGACGAGAAGTCTCGCACAGGAATATGTTCTAATTATGTTCTTCTAGGATTTAATTTTTTTGCCCTTGGGATCGTAGAAACTTTGCAGTTGCACATCAGCAGCATGACGTTTCCACGCGATCTCGACCTCCCATGCTCCAGCTTCAAGCCAATCCTTGCTTACGCCACCATGGCACTTCACATAAGCCAAGGCCAAGGACTTGCTCAGCCGGTGACCCCAGGTACCAGACGTCGTCGACCCCACCAGCACGCCGTCACGATACACCGGCTCTTCATGGTACATCATCGGCGCCATCTCTCCTCCATCTTTCAAAGCAATACACACCATGCGCTTCATCAAAACCTTGTTAGCGCGCAAAGGCAGAATGGCTTCGCGCCCGATGAAGCCTCCAGGCTTGTCCCAGGCCACGGCAAAGCCCAAACCAGCTTCAAGCGGATTGTCCTCATCGGCAATATCATGGCCCCAGTGGCGATAGGCCTTTTCCATGCGGGCATTGTTCATGGAATGCATTCCTGCCGGAGCCAAGCCGAATTCTTCGCCGGCTTTCAGCAAGGTTTCCATCACATGGCCTGCAAATTCTGCGGGAATGTACAATTCCCAGCCTAATTCCCCCACATAAGTAATGCGCGACGCCCTCACTCTTGCGTAGCCGATTTCAACTTCGCGCGAAGTCGCAAACGGAAAACCTGTATTGGAGAGATCTTCGCCCGTCAATTTTTCCAGAAGTGCACGAGATTTTGGGCCCATGATTGCAACCATCGGCAATCCTGAAGTGACATCTATCGCCACCACATTCATGCCCTCAGTGTTGCGCTTGAACCAAGCCATATCGCGAGTCTGTGGCACGGCACCTGTGACGACCAGGAACGACTGTTCGCCCAATCGGGTCACAGTCAAATCCGCCTCGATCCCTCCGCGCGGATTCAGCCATTGGGTATAAACAATCCGGCCCACTTCAACATCAATGTTATTGGCCGAGACATGATTCAAGGCCTTCAAAGCACCGCTACCCTCAACCCGATATTTTGCGAAGGAATGTTGATCGAAAAAGACTACATCGTCCTTGAGTTTATCCGCTTCATATTGTGCACATGGAAACCAGTTCTGTCGGCCATAAGAATATTCATATTCGCGTTTTATGCCGGGGCGCACATACCAGTTGGGCCGTTCCCAGCCATTGATTTCGCCATAAACCGCACCCAGTTTGTCTGTGTATTGATGAATTGCAGAGCGCCGCACGCCCCGTGCTGTTTCAGCCTGACGGTAAGGCCAATGCATGGCGTAGAGCAGGCCCAAGGATTCCGAAACACGTTCCCGGATGTAATTTCCATTAGACTGAAATGGATGAATGCGGCGAATATCAATGCCGTTCACATCCATGGGAGGATGCCCGTTCTTGATCCATTGCGACAACACCAGACCGGCACCACCTGAACTTTGAATGCCGATTGAGTTGAAACCTGTGGCCATGAATAGGTCTTTCACCTCCGGCGCTTCACCAAGGTAATAGCGGACATCAGGGGTGAAACTTTCAGGGCCGTTGAAGAACAGTTGAATCCCGGCCGTTTCCAGCAATGGCACGCGGCCAATGGCATTTGTGAGGATGGGTTCGAAATGATCCATATCCTCGGGCAGGGTGACGAATGAATGTTCGTCGTCAATGCCACCGCCACCCCAGGGCTTGGCCTTGGGTTCGAAGGCTCCCACCATCAATTTGCCAGCATCCTCCTTGTAGTAGGTGCATTCATCGGGAACCCTTACCACAGGCATGTTGCGGGGCAGGGAGTCGATGGGTTCGGACACAATGTAGAAATGTTCACAGGCATGCAGCGGAATGTTGACGCCAATGGATTTGCCCAAATGCCGCGACCACATGCCGGATGCTATCACAACCTTGTCGGCGTAAACAGTGCCCTCGCTGGTTTCAACGCCCGTTGCTTTGCCCTTGTCGATGAGAATCCTCGTCACCTTGCAATTCTCGAACACCTTGCCGCCGCGTTGCCGGGCCCCCGTGGCGAGGGCTTGCGTCACATCAATCGGGTTGACCTGACCATCTTTCGGCAGGAACACACCACCTTTGACGCCGTCCAGATTGTAATGGGGAATGCGGCGTTTGATCTCATCCAGTGAAATCACATCGACTTCGAGGCCAAAGTTTTTAGCCATCGAAGCGCCGCGCAGCAGTTCCTCATAGCGACCATCATTCAGCGCCAGCGAGATTGAGCCATTCTGTTTGAAGCCGGTAGCTTGTCCAGTCTCTTTCTCGAGTCCCTCGAAAAGCCCTGTCGTATATTTCGCCATCTCCGTCATGTTGCGTGTGGCGCGAAGTTGCCCAACCAGACCTGCCGCATGCCAAGTTGTGCCGGAGGTCAGTTGTTTCCGTTCCAGCACCACCACATTGGTCACTCCGATTTTGGCGAGGTGATAGGCGATGGAACAGCCGACGATGCCACCACCGACGATAACCACGTCGGCGCGTTGGGGCAGGCTGCGGGTGGCTGAACTCATGGGCTTCTCCTGTTTTGCCGCATCTTACCAGATCGTATCGGAAGCTGTAGGGCCAACCCGTTCACCCCTGTTCGTATCAGTTGATCCCCATGTTCCAAAAGCCTTTGCGAGGCGATTCCATCTCGGCTATGAAGCGGCCAGCATTTTAAGGATTACAGACATGTATCGCGGTGACATTGCCCCTACAGAAGCTTTTGAACGATTGAAGAACAACGCATCAGCCGTTTTGATTGATGTACGTTCGCAACCGGAGTGGACATTCGTTGGTGTGCCGCAGGTCGACCGTTTGATGCGGGTGTCGTGGCAAGTTTACCCGCTGATGGATGTCAACGCCAAGTTCGCCGACGAAGTGAAAGCCATGGGCCTTGGCAATGATACCGAGATCATGTGCATATGTCGCTCCGGCGCGCGTTCGGCGTCGGCTGCCTCAATGTTGGCAGCAGCAGGATTTACAAACTGCTGGAATGTGGCCGAAGGTTTCGAGGGTGATAAAAACGCGCAAGGCCGCCGTGGCCAAACCAATGGCTGGAAAGCCGCCAACCTGCCTTGGGCACAAAGCTGATCCGATGACCAAAAAGACCCGCACCAAAAATTCTCCGCAATGGGGCGATGCCACCAAACTTGTGCGTGGCGGGTTGGAACGCACGCCATTTGGCGAGACTTCGGAAGCGCTCTATTTGAATTCCGGATTTGTGTATGACGCGCCGGAAACAGCTGAAGCGCGATTTTCCGGTGGCGATGATGGTTATGTTTATGGCCGTTACGGCAACCCCACGGTTTCGATGTTCGAGGAACGTCTGGCTCTGCTCGAAGGCGCCGAAGCCTGTTACGGTGTCGCCTCAGGCATGGCGGCGGTTTATGGCGCATTGGCCTGCCAGCTGAAAACCGGCGACCACATTGTGGCGTCGAAGGCGCTGTTTGGATCCTGCTACCAGATCATCACGGCAATCTTGCCGCGTTTTGGCATTACCCACACGCTGGTGGATGGCAATGATTTGAAGGCTTGGGAAGCGGCGTTTACGAGCGACACAAAAGCTGTTTTCCTCGAAACCCCATCGAACCCGACGTTGCAGATTGTCGATATTGCTGCTGTTGGAGAGCTAGCCAAAAAGCACCACGCCTGTTTTGTGGTCGACAATATTTTTGCAACTCCGATTTTGCAGAAGCCGCTGGAAATGGGCGCTGATGTGATCGTATATTCCGGCACCAAACACATCGATGGACAGGGCCGGGTTTTGGGTGGTGCGATTGTTTCGACGAAGCAATTTAAGGACGAATTGCTGAAACCATTTTTGCGTCATACCGGACCATCGCTGTCGCCATTCAATGCATGGGTGTTGTTGAAGGGTCTCGAGACCTTGAAGCTGCGCGTGGAAGCACAGAGTCAATCGGCGGAATCAGTTGCCGAACATTTGTCGGCGATGAAAGATGTGTCGCGTGTGCTCTATCCCACGCTGGAATCACATCCGGGTTCCGACATTGCCAGGCGGCAAATGAAAAGCGGTGGCACCATGGTGACGTTTGAAGTTGAGGGCGGCAAGAAAGCCGCCTTCGATGTGCTACGCAATCTGCGCCTCGTCGATATTTCAAATAATTTGGGCGACGCGAAATCACTGATGACCCACCCAGCTTCGACGACCCACCGGAATATCGGGCCGGAGGCGCGAGCCATGATGGGGATTACCGATGGCATGTTGCGCTTGTCAGTGGGGCTTGAGGATGTGAAGGATATTCTTGAGGATGTGAAGAGCGCCGTGCAGGGTTAGGGCGGAGCGGCACTCCCTCATCCGCCCTGTCGGGCACCTTCTCCCGTTGAAAGAAACGGGAGAAGGCTGATTGTGATTATCGCCTTCTCCCGCTCTTTGCGCGGGGGAAGGTGGCCGAAGGCCGGATCAAGGAAACGAACTCGATCTTGATTGATGTGTTTCGTCACTCAATTTTTTTCCCAGCTTTCGGTCCGCGCTTTGCCGCTTTCAACGTCCTGTCAAGTTTGCGTTCAAGCTTTTCCAGAAAAGCCCTACTTCCCAACGGCCTGCCAATTGTCTCAGCGCGGCGTAACAGCATTTCTGCCATGTCCTGTTCTGGGTTATCTGCGAGTAGCAATTTCATGTCGGGGCAGAGGTTGCGGAAGTATGTGGTTTCGGTGAGGGGGTCTTTGCTGTTTTTGACGTAGGTTTTGGCGCAGGACCATGTCCATTGTTCTGGTTTCTTCACCAGTTTTGCGCGGACGGGATTGAGCAGCACATAACGCAGGGCATTCACTGCGTGTTCGCTATCCATAGCCACACACCCGAAGCGGCCTTGCCAGAAATGCCCGGTCTTTTTGCGGCGTGTGTTGATGTGGCCGGCATAGGCGCGGTGCACGGATGACATGGCCCTGCTCAGGCCTTCAGCATCACGCGGTTGCAAGATGAGATGCAGGTGATTGGGCATCAGCACATAAGCCAGACAGCGTACACGGTTTGTGACGCAGGCTTCGGTGAGCAGTTTCAGATAGAGTTTAAAATCGTCATCAGAGAAAAAGGTTTTCGCCCCGCCATTGCCACGCTGGGTAACGAGGTGGGGGATATTTGGGATGATAACGCGTGCTAGCCTGGCCATGATTGGTAAAGATGGCAAAGAATGGCGTTCAAGTCAATTCTGTGGAGTGTCACCGCATTAGTGAGAGTGGATTACCCCAATTCAAGCACCACAATCTCCGGCGGCATGCCGAATCTGACGGGGAACATAGAGCAACCCAAACCGCCTGACACGACGAGGTGGCGACCATTTTCGATGACGTGTCCATAAGCGAAGCGGTTGCCATAAGAAGAAGGCGTTATGGGCGAATAGCCAAACAGTCTCACCTGGCCGCCATGGGTGTGACCGCTCAAGGTCAAGTTTACACGTTCAGGAATTTCTGTAAACAAATCCGGCTCATGCGCCATGTGGATGATGGGGGCGTCGTCGTTGATATTGGCCAAAGCATCTTCAATGTTGGCTTGGCTATCGAAACGGCCTTTGCGGGCGGTGCGCATGGCCACTATGGATGACGTGCCCGACAGCCAAAACGCCTTGCCGTCTTTTTCCAGTCGCACAGATTTATTTTCCAGCATGGGAATGCCCTGCGCGACGAATTCTTTCTCGGCGAGGCATGGACCCTTCTTGGCTTTTTGCGCCGCGCGATCATCCCACCAGTCGTGATTGCCACAGATGCCGTAAGATCCAAGGGGAGCCTTCAACGCAGATGCGGCGGCGGCGATATCGGCCACTGGCACCGTTCCAGTGCGGAAAAAATGCCCGGCCACATAGTCACCCAGCAACAAATGCATATCCGGCTGTAACGCATTCGCTGCAGCGATGATGCGTTTCCATCGAAACAGTGGCATGTGCGGTTCGACGCAATGTGGATCTGCCAGCAGCACCATGCGCAGTTTTAATCCCGGCGTCCAACGGGGCGGTGTGAAGGCGTAAACAGTGGTGTTAAGACGAAATCCTGGCTCGATGGCGAAGGCATAGGTGCCGGTGAGAAAGCCCCCGGCAGACAGTCTGCCAAGCCATTTTAAAAAACTGCGACGGTTGATCATGGCTTGGCCCTAGCTTGCCATCGCGGCGGAATCACGGCCAATTTCCGCTTCGGCGAGGCACCAGTCGCGGAAGGCGTTGACCAGCGGCGCGTGATCGGTGTTGAGGCGGGTGATAACGAAATAGGAGAAGGAGTCTGGTGCCTTCAGCGAAAGCTCAAACGGTTTCACCAAGCGGCCCGCAGCCAGATCATCAGCCACCAGATTGGAATCGCCCAGGGCCACGCCTTGGCCATCAATAGCCGCCTGAATGGTCAGCGAGGTCTGGCCGAAATGGAGGCCGCGCTTGTCGTCGAATTCCTTGATGCCCGCAGCTTGCATCCACATGCGCCAATTCGGCCAGGGGGAACCTGAG
>CAXTLE010000063.1:0-12520 GCA_964244855.1 uncultured Aestuariivirga sp.
AACATCCGCGTCAACACAATCGAGCCAGGCGCTGTAATCACCGAAAAACAGAGGCTGCTCTGGTACCCCACTCAGGACAAGATAGATGCCATGGTCAACATGCAGCGCTTAAAGCACGTACTCAATGCCGATGAAATTGCGCGGGCAGTTTTGTTTCTGGCGTCAGAAGACAGCCGCATGATTACCGGACAAACCCTTGTTGTTGATGCAGGCATGTCATGAAGCTGGACGTCGGATTGAACCCTTATGGCCTGACCTACCACCTTGGCCTGCAAGGCAAAGGCACCCCCCGCGCCAACCCCGACGGTAAGGGGCTCGAAGGTTTCATTGCCATTGCCACAGAACTGAAGGCAAAGGTTCTCGAAATATTTGATCCATGGCTTGCCGAATTATCTGACGCTCAATTGCAAGACCTGAAGCAGCGTCTCGCTGATCTTGGCATGACGCCAGTGATCAGTGCGGGCCTCAACATGATGGGGCCCATTGAAAGTGCTCTTCGATCAGCAAGACTGTTGGATGCAAAAGTCATCCGCCTCGGCCTGTCACCCGTGCTTGAAGGCAGTCGCAATGCCTGGGGAACAAAATGGTTTGAGCTGCAACAAGCCATCCGTGAAGGACTTGCGAAATACGCGCCAATGGCTGAGGCCGAGGGGCGAATACTCGCAATCGAAAACCATCAGGACTTTGGCAGTGCCGAACTCTTGGATTTCTGCTTCGAATATGGCTCTGCCATGGGCATTACCCTTGATACCGGCAACACCTTCCCCGTAGGCGAAGCACCCATGGATTTTGTGCAGCGTGTTGCACCACTGGTGCAACATGTGCATTTCAAGGACTACCGCGTGCAGTTTACCAATGAAGGCTACAGGCTCATTCGCTGCGCTATTGGCGATGGTGCCGTGCCGTTAAAGGCTATGCTGGCAGAGCTCGGCAAACACCATGATCATATGAATGCCGTTCTGGAACCGGGAGCGCTGGAGGCCCGCCACATCCGCTTTCTGAATCCGGGCTGGTGGAATGGTTATCGTCCCATGGATGCAAAGGCCTTTGCCGCAACCCTCGCCGCAGCGCGCGTCAACCATCTGCCGCATGACGCTGATTATTGCACACCATGGGAATGGAAAGCCGACCATGAACTGGTTGATTATGAACTTGCCATGATCCGCCGCAGCGCGGCCAACATGCGCGACATCGGATTAATGACTTGAGAGAATGACATGACAAAAGAACTGAGTGGAAAGATCGCATTCGTCACTGGCTCTGGCCGTGGACTTGGCAATACCATGGCCCTGCGCCTCGCGGAACTGGGAGCGCATGTCGCCGTGCATGACTTGTCACTCACCGACACCGCAAAATATGGCGAGTCAGCCAACCTCAATGATGTCGTGAAAGCCATTGCAGCTTATGGCGTGAAAAGCGTGGGCGTCACAGGAAACATCGGTGACAAACAAGCAGTGGCCCGCATGAAGCAAGAGATTGAAAGCAAACTCGGTGAAGTCGAAATTCTGGTGAATTGTGCAGGCGGCGACATAGGTGCCACTGGCAACAAACCCAAACCCAACAACGCGCTCGATATTTCCTTTGAGGATATCAAGGTTCTGACAGACAACAATCTCATCGGCACCATGCTGGTCTGTCAGGCATTTGTGCCACCTATGGTTCGCAAGGGCACAGGCTCAGTCATCAACATCGCGTCCGCAGCCGCCCACATGGGCTGCTCGCCTGAGGTGGTCTATTCCACACTCAAGGCCGCCGTCGTGCATTACACACGCTGCCTCGCCAAAGAACTTTATCATGATGGTGTACGCGTCAATGCGGTCAGCCCCGGCCCCGCCAAAACCGCGCGCTTCCAAGCCACCCGCGTGGTGGATCCCGAACGCATGAAGTCCGACAAGAGGTCTTTTGACCGTTATGCTGAACCATCAGAAATCGCCGACGCCGTGGCTTTCCTTGCGGGGCCACGGGCGAAGTTCATCAACGGTCAAGTCATCCGCGTTGACGGCGGCTTGACCCTGTTTCCGGGCTGATCAAGCAAGAATAAAGTCGCTTGCACCAAGCACCGCAAAGTTGCTGAAGGTTGCAATTTGCACCTGCGCAGCAGCACCAGACCCATCGACATCATAGAACAGTGAGCCATTGACCGCGTTGTACACCAGATGCTGATCAATTGTGCTGGCAACAGCGCCCAAGGCAAGATCGGCCGCGTTCAGGGCACCCAAGGCATGGCCGCCGAAAGCCGAGAATACCGCGCGCGAAAGTTCAACATGATCTGAGCCCGCCACAAAGTCTTTGACTGTGTCCTTGTCAGTTGCAAGGCCGAGCCAGTCGAACACAAATGTGTCGCCATCTGCACCACCCGTCAACGTATCAGCCGCCGCACCACCAACCAGACGGTCTGCTCCAACACCGCCAAGCAAAATGTCTTTACCGCCGCCACCTTCCAGAATGTCACTGCCAATGTTCCCCGTCATCGTGTTTGCAGATGCATTGCCAATACCGTGGAAACTGCCGACAGCTTTCGCCACCAGGTTTTCCACATTGTCGCCCAATGTGTAGGCACTGAGAGAGGTGTTAACCGTGTCAGTTCCCTGCGCTGCAAGCTCAGTGACAATATCCAGAACATTGTCGACCGAGTAGACGTCATTGCCCAATCCACCAATCATGCTGTCGCCGCCGAGGCCACCTGTCAGAACGTCATTGCCAAGTCCGCCTTCGAGAATGTCATTGCCTGCACCACCTGTGATGGCGTTCGCAGCCGCATTGCCGATGCCATGGAAAGGTCCAACACCGGTCGATACCAGATTTTCCAGATTGTCGATCAAGCTATAATCACTCAACGTTGTTCGCACCGTATCGGTGCCGTCGTTCAGAGCTTCAACAACCTGATCCAGAACATTATCGACATTGTAAGTGTCATTGCCCGCACCACCAATCATGATGTCGGCATTACTCCCGCCGTTCAAGGTGTCATTGCCAAGTCCACCTTCTAGCGTGTCCTGGCCAACTCCTCCCGTCAACACGTTTGCCAATCCATTACCGAAGCCATGGAAATCTGCCGTACCAATTGACGTGAGATTTTCAACATCGGCACCAAGGCTGTAAGATGCAAGCGTGGTCCGAACCGTGTCAGTACCTTCGTTCAAAAGTTCGACAACACTGTCACCCGCATTGTCAACGGTGTAGGTATCATTGCCAGCGCCGCCGATCATGAGGTCAGCTCCAAGGCCGCCATTCAATGTATCAACTCCAAGCCCACCCACCAGTCGGTCGGCACCTGTGCTGCCCGTCAACTTGTCATTGCCATCCAACCCGACGAGATCAGCTGCCGCATAAATCGGAAGTGAGGTCATGGTATTGGCCAGCGCACTCGAGACAATGCCCGTCACATCGGCATGGCCGGTCGCAACCACGCCCGTGGCACTGGTGATGGTATAGTCAAAGCTGGCAATCGCACCCGTAGCGATGATCACCAGTTTCCCGCCAACCAAGGCAACGGTGCCACCAACCACATTGCTGACGCCAGTAACTGTCATGCCCTCGCCATTGCTGATCGTGTCATTGCCGAGCAGAACCGCAGCATCCAGCGACGAGGCTTGGCCAACGGTCACAAGCACCTTGTCAGTAACAGGTGTAATCGTTGGCGCAGGAATGTCGGTAGCCCCTGCAATGGCGACGCTGAGTTGCGCTGTCACTGCCACACCATTCGCATCCTTGGCTTCGTAGGTGAACACGTCGTTGACGGCATCGCCCGTGTTAAGCGCTTCAGTTGCTGCCCGCGCATTGTCGAGGGCGTAGGAATAGCTGCCATCCGGATTGATTGTCAGGTTGCCGTAAATTCCCGAAATTACTGTTGGTCCGGTTACCACTGTCAAAGTGCCAGCAACACCAGCCTCAATGCCGCTGACAACCAGCGGGTTTGCTGTCGCAGTGTCATTGCTCAGAACATTGCCTGACGCTGAAGCAGTACCAGCCGCAAGACGTGTCGCTTCGACGATACCCGTTGCCGTGTCATTGACCAGAACCGGACTGCCACCACCAACCGCACCGCCGGAGATGGTATAAGTCACACCACCGATTTTGAGGAATTCAATACCATCAAGCGTATCAACGCCATCGCCACCGCCGACGCGGTTGTCTGTAATTGTTGTGGTTCCACCGACGTTGTTAACGATGGTGTAGTCAGTCAAAACACCACTATAAACAGCAGTGTCGGAACCGTTGCCACCATGCAGAATATCATTGGACTGACGGCCATCCAGCGTATCGTTCCCATCGCCGCCGGAGAGTGCGTTGACACCAATATTGCCGATGATCGTATCATTGCCCGTGCCGCCAACGGCATCAGCCAAATGGGTGGTGGTTGCAGTGGTCAGACCGGTTGTTATGGCCGACACGATGTTCGAGCTGTTGGCTGTCAGCGTTACGACTGTGCCGCGACCGATTGCTGTCGTGAGGCCTGTGTAGATTGACTCCAATCCTGCAGTGACTGCAAAAATTGGAATGATATTGGCAGCTTGCAGCGCTGCGGCCAGTTGCGCCAGTTCCGGATAATTTTCATTCGGATCGAGAATTGCATCGCCATTGTTGGCCAAGGTGAGGCCTGCGGCCAAACCGTCAGCTGCCGTATGGAACGGTGCATCCGTGAACAATACGGCAAAATGTGCGGCGTTGGATTGGTATTTTACTTCGCCGCTGGAGCGAAGACCCAATTGCATCAGGGCTTCGATTTGAGCTTCAGGTGCATCATTGCCACCACCAGCAACCATGGCCGTGTAGGCAGCGGTCAAAGCCGCAGGAGTTGCACCCATGGCGAGATCTGTACGGTATATCCAGTCTCCAGCATTGCCGAAGGAACCATAGACCTTGTCGCGGAATGAGGAGACACCGAAAGCAGCACCTCCGTTCACCGTCTGCAGTGCAGTTACGATTTGTGGAACCAGTGTTCTTACATTGGCAATGTCGTCAGCAAAGCTGCCAGTGAGATCTTGGAGGAACTGTACGTTCAGCGCACCTGTAATGGTTCCGCCAGAGCCGAAGTCACACAATTCATGTTCGATCTCAGTTTGGGTTTCGCCGGACAAATCGATGTGATCATCGAAATGGCTGCCGCTCGCATCGATGGTGTCATGACCCTGGAAGTCTTCGATATGAGCCGCACCGCCGTGGATTTCGTAAACGTCGTCACCAGCACCACCCGCCAGAATGTCATGGCCTGCGGTGGAAATCAGATGATCGTTGCCTTCGCCGCCAATTTCGGTGTCATCACCAAGGCCGCCATCCAGCGTATCGTTGCCGACATCGCCTGAGAGCGTGTTGTTGGCGGCATTGCCAGTGAGGACGTGTCCCGTTCCAATCAGCGTGACATTTTCGATATTGTCAGCAAGTGTCCAATCACTGTTGACGATGACGGTATCTATACCGCCACCCACAGCTTCGTTGACTACATCACCAACATCGCTGACGAAATAGGTGTCATCACCCGCTCCACCATTCATAATGTCAGAGCCTGCGCCACCGATCATCGTATCATTGCCCAATCCGCCATCCAGCGTATCAACGCCAGCACCACCCGTCAGAACATTGTTGCCATCATTTCCTGTGGCGTGATGCGCCGTTCCCGTGAGGGTGAGGTTTTCAACATTGGAACCATTGGCCATCACATAGTCAACAGAAGAGACGATGGTATCGGTACCGCCGCCAACAGCTTCCGTGATGATGTCTGTTGTGGAGTCCACAACATAAATATCGTCACCAGCACCGCCTACAAGCGTGTCAATACCACCACCGCCCTCAAGCGTATCTGCTCCAGTGCCGCCAGTGATGACATTGGCGACCGCGTTGCCCACACCGTGGTGCGCCGCACCCGTGAGTGTGAGATTTTCGATGCTGCCTGCGCCAAGTGTATAGTCGAAACTTGCAACAACAGTATCTGTGCCTTGCCCGGCAATTTCAGTGATGATGTCTCCGGCGTTGTCGACGAAATATGTATCATCACCAAGGCCACCAATCAGGGTGTCTATGCCAGCTGCGCCGTCGAGCGTGTCATTACCGATTGTGCCTGTGATGGTGTTGGCCAGCGCGTTGCCTGTGCCGTTGCGGGCTGCACCCGTAAGCGTCAGGTTTTCAACGTTGAGGCCCAGAGTATAATTTACACTCGAAATCACGCTGTCAGTGCCAGCAGTGAGAGCTTCGATTGTCTGGTCAGCAGCATTGTCGACAAAATAAGTATCATCGCCCAGACCGCCCGACATGATGTCAGCCCCAAGCTTGCCATCGAGGGTGTCATTGAATGCAGTACCCGTGAGGGAGTTCGCAACATCATTGCCCGTGCCAACGCGGGCCGCACCCGTGAGGATGAGGTTTTCGAGGTTGATCCCCAAGGTATAGTCGATCGAGCTGCTGACTGTATCTGTTCCGGCGTTGAGAGCCTCAACGGCTGTGTCGCCAAGGTTGTCGACAAAATAAGTATCGCTGCCTGCACCACCGATCATGGTGTCAGCCCCGGCTTTGCCGTCGAGCGCATCATTGTTTGCAGTGCCGGTGATGGTGTTGGCGAGTGCGTTTCCAGTTCCTGATGTGGCAAAGCCAGCGAGTACCAGGTTTTCGACGTTGGCTGCGAGTGTGTGGTTGATGCTGGCAATCACCGTATCTGTGCCGCCGCCCAATGTTTCAATCGTGGTGTCGCCAATATCATCGACGTAATAAATATCATCACCCAAGCCGCCCGTCATCGCGTCGGCACCCGTGCCACCGTCGATGACATCATTGCCCCCGGCCGCGTTGATGATGTCGTTTCCTGCCAATGCAATAATGTTGTCAATGCCATCGCCGACAACATGGGTTGCGCCATAGCCCGGACCGATGTTGTCAACACCATTGGTGCCATAAACATTGGTATCAGGCTGCCAGCTGGCATCGCCATAAATGACGTAGGCGGATTCGCCAGTACCCGGTGCACCAACCATCAAATCCAGATTGCCGTCACCGTTGAGATCGGAGGTGATGGCAACCGAGTAGCCAAGCAAGCTGCCAAAATCGCCAACGATCTTGGCACCACCCATGCTCTGGGAAATCAGCGAAAGGTCAACAGTCGAATGACCGCCACCCCACACAATGTAGACAGCGCCTGCATTGGAGCCACCTTCGGTGTTGTCGGGAGTCCCGATCACGATATCGGCAATGCCGTCATGGTTGAGATCGCGACCGCCTGTGACCGACAACTTGTCAAGGTCACCAACATTTTCCGCCAGAATCTGGAAGCCACCGACGCCATTGCGCACATCGGCCAGATCAACCGCGGTGCTGGTGGATTTGCCGTAGACAACATAAGCGCGATCCGAACGCGGGGCACCTACGAGAATATCGCCCACGCCATCGCCATTGATATCACCAATGCCTGAAAGTGTGGCACCGGCGTCATCTCCGGCAACGCCTTTGATTACAAATCCGCCTCCGGCTCCGGCAGCAATATTGGTTAGATCTACGGCAGTACCTGTGGATTTTCCGAAAACAACAAAAGCAGCACCACTCTTGGCACCACCCAGAGCGCTGTCGACGGTGCCGATCAGAATCTCTGACTTGCCGTCGCCATTCATGTCAGTAGTCGTCCCAATCACAGCACCTGCCATGTCGCCGCCACTGTCGCCGATGATCTTGAAGCCGCCCGTTCCGGCGGCGACGGTCGTGAGGTTCACATTGGTCAAGGTGCTCTTGCCCCAGACCACATAAACTGCGCCGGCGTCTGTTCCTCCTGCATCATTGCCAGGAGCGCCGACGACCACGTCGGCTTTGCCATCACCGTTCAGGTCGGCAATCGACATCATGCTGGAGCCCGCCGCATCACCCGCAGCCTGGCCCTTGATGGCATAGCCACCGCTTGAGGCCGTAAAGAGATCATTCAGGTCAACCCCACCTGCGGCTTGACCAAACACCACGAAACCCACACCTGCATCAGTGAAGGCACCAACTTCCATGCCCGGCGCACCGACCAGAATTTCACCGCGCCCATCACCGTTCAGATCGGCAATCGAACCAACGGCTGCGCCGGCACGGTCACCAGCATTTACACCGTCGATCACCATCTGCGTCAGGCTGTCACCCAGTGTGAGTGTTGCACCGCCTGCGAATGGCAGGGTTTCGACAAAAACCCGTCCGGCAGCAGGAAATTTGTCACTGTCCGACGGAGATGCGAATATCAGATCGACGCGACCATCGGCATTGACGTCGTTGACCGACGCTAACCAGGGTGCAACAGGATTGCCACCCAATGGAGGCGCAAAATCTCCCGGCGCATTGGGGATGAAGCGGATCGCACGACCTGCACTCAGAGCTGAAGACAAATAGAGTTTGGTCGTTGGAATCGGCATGGCGCTCTCCAGAGTTGATCAGTTTTTGAGTGTTAGATTCGGACGTTCCGTGATGTTGTTGCTGACCAAGGCTGACAGAATGCTGACAAAGGTTGTACGGACACGCGACTGCAATTTTGCATAATTTATCGTTAATTTAAAGGAAATTGGCGGAGAGGGGGAGATTCGAACTCCCGGTACACTTGCGCGTACTTCGCATTTCGAGTGCGACGCGATCGACCACTCTGCCACCTCTCCGCATTTGGTCGCGGGCCGTTCAATAGCTGAGGTTTCGACGTCTGCCAACCCCTTTTCCCCGGATTGGTTGACTCAGGTTTGTGAGGTGGTAGAAGCCGCGCGCACAAGGAGATTTTGATGGGTTACCGAATTGCAGTCGTTGGAGCCACGGGGAACGTCGGCCGTGAAATGCTGAATATTTTGGCTGAGCGACAATTTCCAGCCGATGAAGTACATGCCTTGGCATCGCGGAAATCGATTGGCGTTGAAGTGTCCTACGGCGACAAAACCTTGAAGTGCAAAGACCTGGAGCAATTTGATTTCTCGTCAGTAGATTTTTGCGTGATGTCGGCGGGTTCGTCGGTGTCCAAGGAATGGTCGCCGAAAATTGGCGCATTGGGCTGTATCGTGATCGATAACTCGTCATTCTGGCGTTATGATCCGGAAGTGCCATTGATCGTTCCTGAAGTAAACGCCAATGTTCTCACGGAATATATGGGCCGCAATGTGCGGAAGAATATTATTGCCAATCCGAATTGTTCAACAGCACAACTTGTTGTGGCTTTGAAGCCCTTGCATGATGTAGCGAAAATCCGCCGTGTCGTGGTGTCGACCTATCAGTCGGTTTCCGGTGCGGGCAAGGAAGGTCTGGACGAGTTGTGGAACCAGACCAAGGGCATGTTTGTGACGGACTCGCCGGAGCCCAAGAAGTTTACCAAGCAGATCGCTTTCAACGTTATTCCGCATATCGATGTTTTCCTGGATTCCGGTGACACCAAGGAAGAATGGAAAATGTCGGCGGAGACAAAAAAGATACTTGATCCGAAGATTAAACTCACCGCCACTTGTGTGCGCGTTCCGGTATTTGTGGGCCATTCGGAAGCGGTGAATATTGAATTTGAAACACCGCTTTCTGCCGATGAAGCGCGCGATATCTTGCGCGAAGCGCCGGGCTGCATGGTGATCGACAAGCGTGAAGATGGTGGCTACGTGACGCCGGTTGAATGTGTCGGGGATTATGCGACGTTCATTTCGCGCATTCGCGATGATGCGACGATTGATAACGGCATTAATCTTTGGGTGGTCTCGGATAACTTGCGCAAAGGTGCGGCACTCAATGCGGTACAGATTGCGGAAGCCATCATCAATCGCGGGCTGATCAAAAAAGCCGCGTAAGGCTTTGAAGACAGGGCGGGAATTGTTTCCCGCCTTTTTTGTGCCGCATTTTAGGATTTTTCTCTTGACAAGAGATTTCATCTTTGCTATATGAGCAGTATGATGAAAGTGGTTTTAACAGTTCTGATCCTCCTCTTCGCCGCTCCGGCCTTTGCGCTGGAATTGGCTTTACCTGTGGCTTGTAACGTGGGCACGGATTGTTGGGTGCAGCAATATGCTGACCATGATGCAAGTGCGGGTTCCACGGATTACGCTTGCGGCGTTGCGAGCTACAACAAGCATGATGGAACGGATATCCGCGTGTTGCACACACGTGTGGATGTGGAGGTTTTGGCAGCGGCGCCAGGCCGTGTGAAGGCGGTGCGGGATGGTGTTACGGACCATTTGGTGAAGTCCGACGCGGATCGTGCTGCTGTGTCGAAGATTGAATGCGGCAATGGTGTTGTGATCGGACATGGTGATGGCTGGGAAACCCAATATTGCCATATGCGCCGAGGCAGTGTTGTTGTGAAAGCTGGCGATGCGGTTGCTGTTGGTGATCGCTTGGGATTGATTGGCTATTCCGGTGAAGCGGCATTTCCGCATGTGCATGTGACTGTCAGAAAAGATGGAAAAGTGGTTGATCCGTTCAGTGCGGATGACATGACGGATTGCAAGGCCGCGGACAGGCCTTTGTGGTCGTCTATGGCACAAAAGGCGCTGGTGTATAAGGGCAGCGAGCTGTTGCAACTGGCTTGGGCGCCACGGATTTATGAGGATGCCGAGGTGGAAAGCGGGAGGCTTCCAGAATTTGCGCCGGGACAGTGGCCTGCACTGGTTTTGTTTGCAGAGGCAATCAATCTGTACAAGGACGATGTGATGACCTTGACGGTTGCACTACCGGGACAGGAGCCTGTTGTGAATACTGTCGTGATGAAAAACAACAGGGCGGTGCAGCGGCTTTATGCGGGGAAGAAGATAAAAGGGAACTTGCCGCAAGGCGTTTATATCGGGCGCTTTGAATTGAGGCGTGGCGATGTTGTGGTGTTGGCGAAGGAAATCAATTTTGGAATGAAGGATTAGCGGCCACCAAAGATCCCCCATCCGTCCGGCTTCGCCGTCCACCTTCTCCCGTGCAAGAAGGCACGGGAGAAGTGACGCACGATCTTACGACTTCGGCAGGAGCACCTTGTCGATGACATGAATGACGCCGTTTGATTGCTTCACATCGGCAATGGTGACTGTGGCGGCACCGCCATTTTCGTCCACGATCATGACCTTGTCGCCTTCGACTTTGGCTGTGAGTTCACAACCGCCAACGGTCTTGATCTTTGCCATTCCACCGCCATCGGTTATCATCTTGGCTACGTCAGCGGCCATGGCAGCTGCTGGAACAACATGACACGTCAGGATCTTCGTCAGCTGATCCTTGTTTTCTGGCTTCAGCAATGTCTCAACCGTTCCGGCTGGCAGCGCTGCGAAAGCATCATTGGTAGGAGCAAACACTGTGAATGGGCCTGCACCCTTTAAGGTGTCAACCAAGCCTGCTGCTGCTACGGCAGCGACCAGTGTTGTATGGTCCTTGGAATTCATGGCGTTCTCGACAATGTTCTTTTCAGGGAACATTTCAGAACCACCCACCATTGGGTTGGCAGCGAAAGCAGCGGTTGCGAAAAGGCCGACGGCCAGCATTGCAAAAATCGTTTTGCGCATAAGTATCTCCTGATTTTAAATCGCGACACAGCGTTCTGCGGTGTCGTGTGGGAGTAACGTGCGAGATGAAGAAAAAGTTTATTACAAATTGGTAGGCTCACGCAGGCGTGAACGGGCCGTTACCCATTGTAACGCGCAAGACCCAAAACCGGACCGACATTGTTCTGTTGCAATACCGCGATACAGCTTTTGCAATTGTGCGGCATGACGGCACTGCGCATCCATGAGCCTTTGTAGGAGTCGCCTTTCCACATGGCGGCGGGAACCAGATTGCGGACGACGTTGATGTAAACCACGTCTTTGCCGGCGTTTTCACCACGCTCAATTTTTTGCGTCACGTGGTGTTCGATGGCCATCAGCCACAGCGTGGCTTCGCCTTCGTAGGTTTGTTTGGGAATTTCTAGGCTGATATCTTTGGCCGTGATGTCGAGTGTCAGTTTGACGGCGGGCGCTGTGGATTCTGTCATGCGCGATTTCACGTCACGCAGATTGCTGCCGACTGCATGGGTGGTTCCGTTGATCACCATTTGCGGTGTGTAAACCGAGCCGTCGCCACGGGACTTGGCGTAGTCATATTGGCGTTGCGAATATTCAGGTTTTGCAAGCGTGTCACGCCAGCCGAGATAGTCCCAATAGTCAACATTGAAGGAGACCACGAGATTGTCCGGGTTTCCTGCAAGTTCAGCCGCGATCTTGTCGGCGGGCGGACAGGACGAGCAGCCCTGGCTGGTGAAGAGTTCGATGAGAACGGGATGTGCGGGCGCGGCTGATGCAAGGCGCGGGGCCAGCAAGGCCCCAGCGCCTAGGGCAAGGGCTGAGCGGCGGGAGAGGGCTGGGTGCTGTTCCATGGGTGGAATATGGACAGAAGGCGGCTCACTTGCCAATCACTATGGGGTGAGGGGGTTGTGTTAGGCGAAGAGACCTCATCAGCCCTTTGGGCAGCTTCTCCAGAGGAGAAGCAACGGGTTCGTCGTCCTCCCTTGATGGTCAGAGTTTTAGGGAGGACTTTCAACGAGTCGCTTCTCCTCTGGGAACTGTTGCATAATTCTGTGGATGTGATTCTGTGTTGA
>CAXTLE010000064.1:0-12143 GCA_964244855.1 uncultured Aestuariivirga sp.
GCAATTACAACGGTCTGAGCGACCCCCACCCTAACCCTCCCCACAAGGGGGAGGGAACTTACTGAGACAACGACCACACACAGCGAGGCACATCATGAACATCGTCCAATATATCAATGACAAAGGCAAACGCTGTGTGGGCGTTGCGGCGGGCGATGGTCTGCATGTGATCAAGCGGGTGACGTCGACTGTCGCGCTGGCGCAGCGGGCTTTGCGGGACAAGAAGAAGCTGGCGGTCTTGGCTCGCGAGTTGTCGTCGGAACGTCCGGAGAGTTACGAGGCTGCACTGAAAGAAAAGCGCGTGCTATCACCTGTCACTCATGATGATCCGGCGCATTGTATAATCACCGGCACGGGACTTACGCATTTAGGCTCGGCTTCGGCGCGGGACTCGATGCACAAGAAACTGGATGGCGGTGAGACGGCACTCACGGACTCGCTCAAGATGTTCAAGATGGGACTTGAAGGTGGTCGCCCGAACAAGGGTGAAGCGGGCGTGCAGCCCGAATGGTTTTACAAAGGAGATGGCCGCTGGCTTGTGCCACCCGGTGGGGCTTTGCCGAAGCCGTCATTTGCGCTGGATGGTGGTGAAGAGCCTGAGGTGGCGGGGCTCTATTTGATTGACGACAAGGGAAAGCCCGTGCGCTTGGGTTTTGCTTTGGGCAATGAATATTCTGATCATGTGACGGAGCGGCAGAACTATCTTTTCTTGGCGCATTCGAAATTGCGGCATTGTGCGGTTGGACCAGAAATGATTACAGGTGCCTTGCCTGCGCATATTGAAGGCAAGAGCCGGATCATTCGTGGCGGCGAAGTGATTTGGGAAAAGCCGTTTCTCACGGGTGAGGCCAACATGAGTCACACGCTTGAAAATCTGGAATATCATCACTTCAAGTATGACGCGTTTCGGGTGCCGGGCGATGTGCATATCCATTTCTTTGGTACGGCAACCTTGTCGATTGCCGATGGTGTTGTGACCCAGAATGGCGATGTGTTCGAGATTGAGGCTGACCCGTTTGGAGCGCCGCTTCGGAATGTGCTAAGGGACATGAAGCAGACATTCAAACCGGGTGGGGTCAAGCAAGCATGACCAAACCTTTCATCGGTCTCGACTGGGGCACCACCTCCTTCCGGGCTTATCTTGTGAACAGCGAGGGCGCTGTTACGGATCAGTTTGCGGCTGCTGAAGGTATCCTCGCGGTCAAGAACGGGGCGTTTGAGCAGGTGCTTGAATCGCACATCGGTGATTGGGACAGGTCGCTTCCTGTTATCGCGTCCGGCATGATCACGTCGCGGCAGGGCTGGGTGGAATTGCCCTATGTGGATTGTCCGGCGGGGCCTGCGGATTTGGCCAAGGCGGTGTATGCGAAGACTTTGGCTTCGGGCCGCGTGGTGCACTTTCTGACAGGATTGCATTTGAAAAGTCCGACGCTCGGTCATGATGTGATGCGGTCTGAAGAGACGCAGGTGTTTGGTGCGATGGATTCAGGTGCTGCGCATTTTGTGACACCGGGTACACACAGCAAATGGATTGATGTGGCG
Organism: uncultured Aestuariivirga sp.; assembly: GCA_964244855.1. Classification (GTDB taxonomy): domain Bacteria; phylum Pseudomonadota; class Alphaproteobacteria; order Rhizobiales; family Aestuariivirgaceae; genus Aestuariivirga. Next base: position 1,543 of record CAXTLE010000064.1, read on the forward strand.
GATGGCAAGATCACCAATTTTGCGACTTACGTGACGGGTGAAATGTTTGCCGTGATGAAGGCGCATTCGATTTTGGGCCGTCTGATGGCCAATGATGTGGATGATGAGTTGATGTTCCTGAAGGGCGTCGACAAGGCGTTCGAAGACCCGGCGGGTTTGCTGCACAATTTGTTTTCGGCGCGCAGTCTGGCATTATATCAGGAGATCACGCCGGAAAAGATTTCGTCTTATCTGTCGGGGCTGATTATCGGGGCGGAAATCGCCCATGCGGTATCGAGCCGGGATGCGAGTGAGCACTATGTCGTGCTGGCGTCGCCCGCTATTGGGGGCATGTATATCCGGGCGATGAAGGAAGCGGGCTTGCGGGTGTCGATGGGGGACTCGCTTGCTATCGTCAGGGGTGAACGCGCTGTGGCGCAGGCGGCGGGGATTATATGAACGCTATTGCACTTACGGAAGAGACCCTTCGAGGCCCGCAAGGGGGCGGGCACCTCAGGGTGAGGGACATCCAATCATCCCTCACCCTGAGGTGCGAGCACTTGCGAGCCTCGAAGGGTCTCCAACGTCGTTCATCACTTTCACGCGAATGCGAGTGCCAGCCATGAACCTCAACGACGCCTTAAAATCCTGTGGAATCATCGCGATACTGCGGGGTGTTACGGCTTCTGAAGTGGTTGAGGTGGCTGAGACGCTGCTTGCGGCTGGTGTGAAAGTGGTTGAGGTGCCTCTCAATTCACCTGATCCCTTCACGTCGATTGGAAAATTGGCCAAGGCTTTTTCTGGCCGCATGGTTGTGGGGGCGGGAACAGTACTTTCCGTGCAGGACGTGGATTTGCTGAAAGAATCTGGTGGCACGATTTCGGTTTCTCCCGATTGTAATCCGGAAGTGATTGCCCGCGCCTTGACCTTGGGGCTTGATCCGCTGCCGGGTGTGTTTACGCCAACGGAAGCATTCGCCGCCATTCGTGCTGGTTCGCAGCATTTGAAACTCTTCCCAGCCGAAGTGGCAAGCCCCACAACTGTGAAAGCCTGGCGCGCGGTTTTGCCGAAACATGTGCAGGTGCATGCTGTCGGCGGGGTCACACCCTCCAACATGGCGGAATGGCTGGCATGTGGAGTCTCAGGTTTCGGAATCGGCTCCAGTCTTTATAAGCCGGGCATGAGCCTCAGCGCCGTGTCGGAATCAGCCAACACATTGGTCGCCGCCTGGAGGCGGGCAAAGGGATTGTGACATGAAGGTGGCACTGGTTACGGGGGCAGGGTCTGGCATTGGGCGGGCTTGTGCGATGGCTTTGGGTGAGGCAGGATATGCGGTGGTGCTGGCCGGGCGTGATGTGGGGAAGTTGCAGGATTCAGCTTCGCGCATGTCGGGGGAGACCTTGTGTGTTTCGGCCGATGTCAGCAATCCGGATTCTGTGAAAAATCTTTTTGCAAAGACCAAAGAAAAGTTTGGGCGGCTAGATGTGTTGTTCAACAACGCGGGTACCGGAGCGCCCGGCACAATTTTGCTTGAAGACCTGACATTCGAGCAATGGACCAATGTGGTGAATACCAATTTGACTGGGCCATTCCTGTGCACGCAGGAAGCTTTCAAGATCATGAAGGCGCAGTCGCCGATGGGTGGACGCATTATCAACAATGGTTCTATATCTTCCATGACCCCGCGGCCAAACTCGGCACCTTACACGTCGACCAAGCATGCGGTTTCCGGACTCACCAAATCCACGTCACTTGATGGCCGGAAATATGACATTGCCTGTGGGCAGATTGATATCGGCAATGCCACTTCGGCGATGACGGCAACCATGGCCACGGGCATGCCACAGGCTGACGGGTTGATCAAACCTGAACCCACCATGGATGTGAATGAAGTGGCACGCGCTGTTGTTCACATGGCCAGTCTGCCATTGTCGGTCAATGTGCAGAGCATGACCATTATGGCTACGAAGATGCCCTTCATCGGGCGTGGCTGATTTGACGTTTTCTCCACGGGCGGCGATCACGCTTGTCTTCATCGCCTTTGGCGTGATGGTGGGTGCGCAGATCGGGGCCATTCCGGTGTTGAAGGTGAATGCTGGTGTTGATGCTTTCACTTTCGGCATTCTGACAGGATTGGGGACTGCCGCCAATATTCTGGCGCTGGCGCTGGGGGGATGGGTGAACAAGCGGTTCGACCATCGCAGTGTGATCCTGTTCATTTTACCGATGGCTTTTGTGGCGTTGGTGGCCAGTCTTCTGGTGAATTCGGTTTTCACGTTTGGCCTGACTGTTGTGCTGTTCAGTTTTTGCTTGGGCACGCTCGATATTTTCATGAATGCGGAAGCTGGTGTTGTTGAGCACGATTTGAAAAAGCCAGTGTTCTCGTCGTTTCATGCGAGTGTGCTTTATGGCATCGGACTGTCGGGGCTTGGCGGTGGATATATCGCTGTGACCTTTGGTACGATTTGGGCGGCATTGCTGGCAGTGCCGTTTTTGGTTTTGGCGATGATGGCGGTGAACGCGGCCATTCCGCACCGGGTAGAAGTGCATGAGGATGCGCCAGCCCCAGCAGCGTTACCGCGTAAAATTCTGATTATTGTCGGTATCGTCATCGGGCTAGATGTGGCAGCGGAACTGACCTGCATACAATGGTCCGGGCAGATGCTGGCGGAAATGCAGCCGACGCTGGCGCAGTTTTCAGGGCTGGGTGTGGCGTTTTATGGTTTGTGCAATGGCACGGTGCGCTTGTTTGGTGACAGGTTGCGGGCGCAGTTTAATGACATCACATTGATTATCGTATCGCTCTGTATCGGTGTGGCGGGGTTTGCGGTGTTGGCGACGGGCCCCGGATTTGCAATTTCAGTTGCGGCCTTTGCGGTGGCGGGATCCGGGCTTGGACTGATTTTCCCCTGCCTGTTTTCAGTGGCAGCACGGCTGGCACCGGAGTCACGGGCTGCTGCACTTTCATTGGCGTCTGCGGTGAGTGGACCGCCCCGGATTTTTCTACCCGTGTTGCTGGGTGTGCTGGCGCAAGGTTATGGCTTGAGTGCCATTTACAGTGCGGCTGGGTTGGCCTGTGCGCTGGCGATTGGGTTTACGGTTTGGGCGGGACGCGAGATGCGAAGGCGTTAAGTCAAAAGGGACTGTTTGCTTTTTCTTGCAAACCGTCCCTGAGTTTGAGATCGGGGACAGCTTGCAAGAAAGAGCAAGCCGTCCCCTTTTGCCTAGGCAGCTTTGGCTTCAATCGTCTTTGGCTTGGATGCTGAGCCAATGGCGATCTGCCGTGGCTTCATGGCTTCTGGCACTTCGCGGTTCAGCGAAATATGGAGCAGGCCGTGGTCGAGTTCGGCGCCGTTCACCACAACATAATCAGCAAGCTGGAAGCGGCGTTCGAAGCTGCGACCGGCAATACCCTGATGCAGGAATTCAGAATTGTCGTTGGTTTTGGCTTCTTTCTTGCCGGTCACGGTCAAAGCGTTGCCTTTGGCTTCGATTGAAATTTCGTCCTGCGCGAAACCTGCAACAGCCATGGTGATGCGGTAGGCATTTTCACCAAGGCGTTCAATATTGTAGGGCGGGTAGGCTTGGGTTTCGCCGCGGTTGGCTTCGTCCAACAGGCGGAACATGCGGTCAAAACCGACGGATGAGCGATAGAGGGGGGCATAGTCAAACATGATACATTCTCCTGAAAGCAATGTTATGAAGACCCGCCGAAAGGCCGGGTCTTACGGGTTGGCGCGGGCCCGATTGGCACCCGCAAAACCCATGTAGTGCGCCGAATTGGCGCTTCAAGGGGTGGTTTGCCCTGATTTTACCCCGAACATGAACGGCAGATGAACGGAACCTTCTGCTTCCATTCAAGTTATGTGGGCTAAACCCTGTTCAACGATGACCAATCACGGTCGTCACCCAGTTCAAGCGTTAGAGGGGCCCATATCATGATTACCAAAACATTCATCGCCGCCGCCGCAGTAGCCGTACTCGCAGCAGGCATTTCCGCACCAGCCAATGCCAAGGTCAAGGTTGACCTGTTCATCGGTGGCTTGAGCCCCGACTACTATGATCCAGGCTATCCAGTCTATGACAATGGATATGATGGTGATTTTCGTCCACGTCGTCATCATAACTACGAGTATGATCCAGCACCTGTGTATCAAAGCTATGGTATTTCGTGCGAAGAAGGCCGTGATCAAGTGCGTGAATCTGGTTTTTACAAAGTACGCGCGCTCAGTTGTGACGGCAAGCGTTACACATATAAAGGGCGCCGCGATGGCGCCAAGTACATCGTCAAGGTATCGCGCCGTAATGGCGATATCGTGTCGGTGCAGGAAGTGTACTGAGCGCCGATTGTCACAATGAATCCACAATCCGGGCGGTGCGCATGTGCCGCCCGGCGTTTTTTTGCCATCATCATTGCCTAAATCTTAATGAACGTTGGGAGACGTCTCATGACCAAATTTATTTTGCTTGCCGCTGTGGCAATGCTTTCTCTTACATCAGTGTCAGCCGAAGCGCGTGATCTTTGGCGTCAGCACCGGTTTCAAAACTGGAATGATGAGCCGGTCTATCTTTATGAAGATGACGAGGACTTCGTCTCATATGAAGAACCGGATAATTTTGCTGAGGAAGATGTGATTATTCCTTTGCGTCGCCCAAATCGCGCACAGCGCATGCGCGATGCGGAAGAGCGCATTGATGCTGAGCTGTGGTGGCTTGAAGATAATGCCCGCAGCAAACTCGAACAACGTCAGCGCGCCCGCAAGTCGGCGGTGAAGAAAAACATTGCCCCAGTCGAAACAGCTGCAAAGCCAAAGGCCAAGGTCGTTGTGGTGGCCAAGCCGAAACTTGTTATTCCACGGAATGTGCAAACGGCGACTTTGTCGAAACCGGATGTGACTGTGAAGCCAAAGTCAAAACCAGTTTCATCTAAAACCATCGGCTGCACAGCGGGTGCTGCTGTTGTGACAGGATATGGATTTGGTGCGGTAAAGCCTCGGGCCTGCACGGGAAACACCTATGCATATACTGCGGCGCGCGGCGGCAGAAATTATGAGATCAAATTGACAGCAGCAACTGGCGAAATCGTTGACGTCAAGAAACTGAATTAGCGGCTGACTGGCAATCGAAACAACATTCGGCTAAGTGCCCGCTGACACGGGGACTTTTGAATGCAGCTTTACGAAACAGCAGATAACCGCTTGCCCAAGGGTACGGAAGTTTATGCTGCACACACGCGAAACAACTTGCGTATACGCGCCATGACTGCGCCCGCTCAGACGCCGGAAAGCAAAGGCACGGTCGTCATTCTAAATGGCCGTGCCGATTTCGTGGAACGCTATTTTGAAACCATGGGTGATTTGCAGCGCAGGGGATACCATATCGCAGGGTTTGACTGGCGCGGGCAGGGTGGTTCGCAACGCTTGCTGAAGGACCATATGCGGGGGTACATCAGGTCCTATCGCGAATATGACGAGGATTTGCGCGCGGTCATGGAGGGGGTGGTGACGAAGAATTGTCCCGGGCCTTACTACGCCATTGGACATTCCACGGGCGGGCATATTTTGCTGCGGGCGCTTTCGCGGCAGACGTGGTTCAAGAAGGCCATAGTCACCGCTCCGCTGATGGAATTGCGATACGGCAGTTGGCCGAAAAGCGTTGCCTTCTTGCTCGCGAGTATCGCTACGGCCGTCGGCTTCGGCTGGTGTTATTTGCCGGGCTTCAAGCAGCCGCCATTTTTACTGCGCGCGTTTGAGGGCAATCCGTTGACGAGTGATAAACGGCGCTGGGACCGAGACGTGCGCACGATGCAGGAGCAAAAGACACTTGGAGTGGGCGGGCCCACGTATGCTTGGTTGGTGGCGACTATTCTCAGCTTCAAAGACTTGCATACACGCCGCAAGGGCCAAGGTCTGAATTGCCCGGTGATGATGATACTCGCAGGGCGGGAGCACGTCGTCGACAATGCGGCGTCGCATCATTTTGCGGCGAATATGCCGGGTGTTTCGGTGGTGACAATTGCCCAGAGCATGCATGAAATTATGCTGGAGAATGATGTTGTCAGGAAAGAGTTTCTGGCGGCGTTTGATAGTTACGTAGGGTAGATTGTGGCGTTAACCTACGAACGCCCGCTCCACCACGAAGGTTCCCGGCTCGTTGTTTGAACCTTCAACAAATCCCATTGGCTCTATGATCGCGCGGATGTCTTTCATGAAGTGCATCGAGCCGCAGATCATGACTCGGTCGGTTTCGGCAGATAGTGGTGATATGTTCAGTGCACGGAAGAATTCACCATTTGCGATCAGGGTGGTGATGCGGCCCATGTTCTGGGTTTCTTCGCGGGTCGTCGAAGGGAAATAGAGCAGGTGGCCTTGGGCGAGTTCGCCCACGAGTTCATCGTTCAATGTGGTCGCGACCGTGTCGGCGGAGTATTTCAGTTCGTTGGCTTCGCGGCATGTATGGGTGGCGACGACGGTTTCGAATTTTTCGTAGGTTTCGGGATCGCGGATCAATGAGGCGAAGGGTGCAAAGCCGGTGCCCGTTGAAAAGCAGAACAGGCGCTTGCCCGGAATGAGGGCATCATTCACCAGCGTGCCAGTGGGCTTGGGGCGCATGATGATGGTGTCACCGACTTTGATTTTCTGGAGGTGTTCGGTGAGGGGTCCGCCGGGCACCTTGATGGAGAAGAATTCGAGTTCTTCATCCCAGGACGGGGACGCAACTGAGTAGGCGCGCATGACGGGTTTTTGCGCGTTGGGCAGACCAATCATCAGGAATTCGCCAGAGCGGAACCGGAGAGATTGCGGCCGCGTTATGCGAAAGCGGAACAGGCGGTCGGTGTAATGCTGCACCTCCGTTACCGTTTCGGCCAGCATGCCAGTGGGGATAACGTCGTGATGGATGGTGTCTGTCATATCAATACCGTTCGTTATAACGAACGCCATCTAGGGGGGAACGACACTTTGCGCAAGTGCAAAATCCTGTGATGTTCCCCATATTGCGGTCATGACTTTACCCATTGAAAGCTGGCTGAGGCCGGGGCCGGAGGGTCTTTTTTGCGTGCCAGGCAACTTCCACATCGACCCGCATCAGTCGGTGGCGCGGGCGGTGATTACGCATGGGCATTCTGACCATGCTCAGTCGGGGCATGATGCTGTGCTGGCGACGGCCGAGACGCTGGAGGTGATGCGGGTGAGGCTTGGTGCTGGAGCGGGGCAGTCACTACAGGCGCTTGCTTTGGGTGAGCGGATTGTTATTGGCGATGTGACGGTATGGTTGGCGCCCGCGGGGCATGTCTGGGGATCAGCGCAGGTGGTGATGGAATACAACGGCCAACGCGCGGTGGTCTCTGGAGACTACAAGCGCCGGGCTGATCCGACGTGTGTTGGGTTTGAAGTGGTGCCGTGTGATTTGTTTGTGACGGAGGCAACGTTTGCGCTGCCGGTGTTTGTGCATGAGCCTGATGATGTGGAGGTTGCGAAACTCCTCACGTCGCTGCGCACGTTTCCGGAGCGCACGCACCAGATTGGTGTTTATGGTCTTGGCAAGTGTCAACGCTTGATCAAGCTGTTGCGCAATGCGGGTTATGACGAGACGATCTGGCTGCATGGCGCGATGAAATCAGTTTGCGATCTTTATGTGCGGCACGGCATTGACCTTGGTGATCTCAAACTTGTCACTGATACCAAGGAAGCGCTGGCGGGTAAAATCGTGCTTTGTCCCCCATCAGCGATTGGGGATCGCTGGTCGCGGCGTTTTGCGGATCCGATTCCGGCTTTTGCTTCGGGCTGGATGCGCATTCGGGCGCGGGCGCGGCAGCGGGGCGTGGAGCTGCCGCTGATCATTTCTGACCATGCGGATTGGCCGGAGCTGGTGCAGACGATCAGGCAAGTGGGGGCTGGTGAGATCTGGATCACCCATGGGCGTGACGATGCCTTGACGTTGCAGTGTCAGGCCATGGGGTTGAAGGCGCGGGCCTTGTCAATGGTGGGGTATGGCGAGGAGGAGGGTGAATGAAAGCCTTCGCGAGCTTGCTCGACAAACTGTCCTACACACCATCGCGCAATGGCAAGCTGGCGCTGTTGAAAGAGTATTTTCTAAAGACGCAGGATCCTGATCGTGGCTACGCGCTTGCTGCGATCACCGATGGTTTGCCGTTTTCATTTCCGGTGCGGCAGACGGTTTTGGATTTGGCATCGGAACACATTGATCCCGAATTGTTTCGCATCTCACGGGATTACGTGGGGGACACTGCTGAAACACTGTCGTTGATCTGGCCCAATCGCCACGTGGGCGAGGTGCCTTCGCTTGCTGTGGTGATTGAGACGTTGGGTCTCATCGGTCGCAATCAGCTTAAAGGGCAATTGGCGATGTGGCTTGATACGCTCGATGTGAATGGGCGTTGGGCGTTGTTGAAAATCGTGACGGGTGGCATGCGCACGGGGGTGTCGGCGCGCTTGGCGAAGCTCGCGTTGACGGAAGCATTCGGCAAACCTGTCGAAGAGATTGAGGAGGTCTGGCACGGGCTGGCCATGCCATATACGCCGCTGTTTGCGTGGCTTGCTGGCGATGCGGCGCGACCGGATGTGAAGGATGTTCCGGTGTTCCGGCCTTTGATGTTGTCGCATCCACTGGAAGCTGAAGACCTCGCAGTTTTGAATCCTGGTGAATACCAGATTGAATGGAAGTGGGATGGCATCCGGGTACAGCTTTGTGTGCGACCGGGCGGCACAAAACTTTATTCCCGCTCTGGCGATGATATCTCCGGCACGTTTCCGGAATTTTCAGATCTTGCATGGTCGGCGACACTTGATGGTGAATTGCTGGTCGTGCGCGACGGAATTGTCGCACCGTTTCAGGATTTGCAGCAACGGCTCAACCGCAAAACCGTGACCAAGAAAATGTTGACGGAGTATCCTGTTCATATCCGGCTTTATGATGTGCTGGAACTGGATGGTGAAGATTTGCGGGGGTTGACACTGTCTGAGCGGCGGGCACGGCTTTTGGCTTGGGTCCATGTGCACAAACCACTGCGTATGGACGTCTCCGAAATTTTGAACATTGATACCGGGGAGAAGTTGCAGGAGATTTGGTCGGCGACGCGTGGTGACAGCATTGAGGGCTTGATGCTGAAGCGGAAGGATTCGCTTTATGTGTCAGGTCGTCCGCGTGGGCAATGGTGGAAGTGGAAACGTGAGGCACTCACTGCTGACTGTGTGATGATTTATGCGCAACGCGGATCGGGGAAACGTTCGTCGTTTTATTCGGATTATACGTTTGCGGCTTGGGACGAGAGTAAATCTCCGCGCGAATTGGTGCCTGTGGGGAAAGCCTATTCGGGATTTACCGATGAGGAATTGAAAAAACTTGATCATTTCGTGCGCAATAATACCACGAAGACATTTGGTCCAGTGCGGCAGGTGTCGCCAACGCTGGTGTTGGAGGTGGCGTTTGATGCGGTGCAGGCGTCGGGTCGGCACAAGAGCGGGATAGCGATGCGGTTTCCGCGTGTGAACCGGATACGGTGGGACAAGCCGGCGGATGAGGCGGATACGGTTGAGGGGTTGAAGTGGTTGGCAGGGATTTGAGCGGTTGCCCCTCATCCGGCCTTCGGCCACCTTCTCCCGTTAGAAGAAACGGGAGAAGGCCATTGTATTTGCCTTCTCCCGCCCCTCTTGGCGGGAGAAGGTGGCCGAAGGCCGGATGAGGGGCAGCACGCTCGAACTTAAACCGTCCTTAAATACCAATCGAAATCCCGCTTGAAGGGCTCATGATAAAATCGGTCTGCTTCCACTTCCTTCAGTGTACAGAATGTATCGACAAAGGGTTTGCCGAAATACTCCTTGAGGATCGACGCGCGGTAAAACGCGTCAATCGCCTCATACCAATTGCCGGGAATATATTTGGCGCGGCGTTCGTAGCCATTGCCGACGACCGGATTTCCGGGATCGGATTTTTCGGTGATGCCGTAGTGCATGCCCGCCAGAATGGCGGCCATCACCAAATAGGGATTTGCATCGGCTCCGGAGGGGCGGTGTTCAATGTGGCAGGACTTGGCGTTGCCTGCGGGCACGCGCAAGCTGACGGTGCGGTTGTTGACGCCCCAGTTTGCGGCCACAGGCGCATAGGAATTGCGGCGGAAGCGGCGGTAGGAATTGGCGTTGGGGGCGAAGATCAACATGGATTCCGCCATGGCGGCCTTCAATCCGCCGATGGCATTCAGCAGAAGCGCATTTTCTGTCGGGTCTTCAGCAGCGAAAAGGTTGTCGCCCTTCTCGTCACCCAGACTGACGTGCACATGCATGCCGGAGCCCGTCCACTCGGCATAGGGCTTGGCCATGAAGGTGGCGCAGAGGCCGTGCTTTTCGGCCGCAGCCTTGATGACGCGTTTCAGCATGATGGCTTCGTCACAGGCCTTCAACACGTCATCGCGATGGCGCAGCACGATTTCCATTTGGCCCGGTGCATATTCTGCAATCAGGGTCTTGGCAGGCAGGTCCTGGATTTCACACCAGGCATAGAGGTCCTTGAAGAAGGGTGCGAAGTCATCCACGTCTCGCCGGTGATAGGCGGGGCAATGCTGTGGCCTTGCTTCGTTCACCAGGGCTGGCGGCGCGCGTGGGCTG
>CAXTLE010000065.1:0-12113 GCA_964244855.1 uncultured Aestuariivirga sp.
CCGCACACCTCACTTCAACAAAGAAGTGCTGCTCAGTCCAGATACAAGAAGGTGGATCGCGCAAAGCGCGAGACGGATGAGGGCCGTCTACCCCGGAAACCTGTAAACAAACGCCACCCGCCTGAACCACCAAGCCGACAACGCCACCTCCGAAACCACAAGGCCATCCTGCGCATGCACCATCGACCCTGCGCCCGTCGCAATCCCCGCATGTTTTGCCGGCAGATGCGGCTTCCACCTGAACAGCACCACATCACCAGCCACAAACTTGTGGTCATCAACACGAACCAGATGTCGGTCTGCCGCATCAGCCAGCGTTTCCAACCCACCCGCCTCCGCCCAATCCGGCGAATAGGGCGGCGCAACTTCAGGCTCATCGCCCAAACACTCACGCCACACCCCGCGCACCAAACCCAAACAATCACAACCCACACCCCGCAAACTCGCCTGATGCAGATAGGGCGTGCCGATCCAGCCGCGTGCTGCGGCTACTACGTCCTTGGCCCGCGTCATGCACGTTTCCCGCCATCATTATTGGGGTCGCCAGATGCTGCAAAGGTCGCTACAAAATCCGTCCCCGGCATATGCGGAAAGCCACGAAAATTAGGCGCATTTGAAAATTTCAGTCTGCACGTCGCAAACTGCTTGTCACATCCCGCCGTCAACAACACACTGTCACCCACATTCACCGGAAAAGCCAAAGCCGCCGACAAGTCCACCCGGGTCAAAGCACCCACATTGCGCTGCCGCTTCACCGAAACTGTTTTATCCCGCGCCACAAATTTGAGCCGCCCGCGCGTCGCCCAGTCATCCTGAAATGCAATTCCACTCAAAATCACCGCAGCCTCTTCCACCGCAACCACCAGCCCCGCGTCAGAAAACGCCACATTCGCTAGATTGACTCCACACCGCCCGTCGCCCAATTCCGCATCACAGCCAAATTGAAACAGCCGCCCCTTCTGCTGCGACAGCAAATGCGATAGCCCCCGCACCTCGGCTTTGAATGCACCGTCACCATAACCCACTTCACCCAGATGACCCTTCCGCAACAAAATCCGCTGCGACACATCCTGCCAATTCACCCGCCATATCTCGATCGCCGCATGGTCAAAATCCCCTGCCTTCAAACGCGCCTCATCAAGCCGCGCCGATTTCAGGGCACCCTCCGCCTCCATATTGTCCACCGACAAGCCGAGCGATGATTCAATACTGCTGCCCGTAAACCCCGCAGCCGCCTCAAACAGCGTGCTATCAAAACTCATATCCACGTCATGATCGGTGAAGCCCAGCCTCTCACCACTCCTAAGCGTAATCCGCCAACAATGACTGAGCGTCGTGCTTCCACTGTCGAGATGCGCTTGAAGACCGGGAGGCAGTGTCCTCATGGCAGCACCTCGAGCAGCGGAATTTCTGGTATCTCACCCGCCTCAAAATGCTTGAGGTTCACAGTGATCTCATCGGTGTCAAATCGCACCGGCACATCAAATTCAAAACCCGCAGTCACCACAACACCACTGGCCGGAATACTGCCCGCATTGAACGTGATCACCCCCGTCACAGCATTGAGCGTGAAGGCCAGCGATGCCACACCATTTACCGCAACCAGCACGGTGCCCACCACAGGCGCCGTAATATTGCGCACATAATCCCGCGATGGTCCACCATAATGCTTCACCAGTTGAAACGTCGCCAGCACACCGTTACCTGTACCAAGAATTTGATCCGTACGCTGAGGAACCGCATTCGCCGCACTCGACTTGAAGTCGGTGAAGTCCTTGAAGCGAAACGAGTGCAACTTGCCCCGCCGCCCCTCAAAGAACTGTATGACATCATGCAATTGCGCAATTGTCTTCACCCCAAAACCCAGGTTATATTTCCGCCTCGAATTGGCCCAGCGACTGTTCCGCTCCTCACGCCCCGAAGCTGTGGTCACCACATCTGTGCGCCGCTCCGGCCCACCTGTGCACCCACGCGAAATCGCCGTGGGAAATCTCACATCATCAAATGCCATCACAAATTCCTCCTTAAAGATTACGTTGCCCGCGTTCCACAGCCCGCGCCACCATTGCCGCCACTTGTCCCTGCGATTGCCGGAAGCCCTGCACATCCGGCGTCGAAATATTCACCGTCACATGCGACGAAGACCCACCACCCCGCACACCGAGTTTTCCATCTGAGCCGCGCGCAAGCGGCATGATCGCCTCTGGTCCTGCCTCACCCATCAAACCCGTGCCATTGCGCATTGGAAACAACATCGGACTGTTGACCACGCCACCAGATGCAAACGGTGTCACCACATTGCCCCGCGCATTGGCAAACAATCCACCCAGCAAATTCCCCAAGGGTTTAATCGCCATCGACAGAGCCTGGTTCGCCATCGACAAAGCCAGCCCCCGAAACACATCCGACAACTTCCGCCCATGCACAACAGCCCCCGCAAGCGAAGTCACCAGCTTCGACCCAAACGTGTCAGCAAGGCGCGTGAGGTCCTGCATGTCAGTTTTCAGTTCAGCAGTTTTCAAAGATAATTGTGTTTGTGAGTCCATTTGACTCTCCTTTGTAAATCTTCATCCCCGCGTGCTTCGAGGCCCGCAAGAGGGCGGGCACCTCAGCATGAGGGAGAGTGTTACAGATCTCCCTCATGCTGAGGTGCGAGCCTTTGCGAGCCTCGAAGCACGCGCACTGTTCAATCCGGCCACGCCTTCATCAACTCAATCAACGTCCTACGCGACACACCGTCTGCGTCCCGCGTGAACACCAGTTCCCGCAACGTCGAATTCCAGAACTCACGCGGTGACAAATGATAGGTCCCGATGCCGAGCCGCATCAGCGCCAGCCATGGAAAGCGCTCAGCCAACGGCGAAGGTCGCCTTCAGCAAATCCACCACCAGCCGCATGAAACCCGCAGCGCCATCGTCCATGCGAAACCGCGCCACTTCATCATCGGTCACCGCATGCCCCGCACCCCGAAGCCCCGCACCAATCACCTTGATCGCATCCGACGCCTTGATCCGCCCCTGCTCAAATCGCTCCGCCAGCGCCAACACATCTTCGCCGCCATAGGCGTCCTCAAGCTCAGCCAGCGCTCCCAGCGTCAGACACAGCGTGTAAGCCACGCCATCAAACACAGCCTCAATTTCACCCCGATGCCGGTTGACCATAATCAGATCACCGTGAACGTCAGTGGGCCAGCCGAGTCGAGCGACACTTCAAACGTCACCTCACCATCATGCCGCCCGGCAAATTCCAGCGCCGTGATTTGAAACAGCCCTTGCACAATTCCAAAGTCCGGAATGATGGCCTGCCAATTCACAATCGTGCCATTGAAGAAATAGCCACGCACCGTCGCATCACTCGCCGCATCCTTGAAAATGCCCTGGCCGCGAAGCGCCGCCGTTTTCAACCCGGCCCCCGCCAGCAACTCCCGCCACGCCCCCACACTTTCCTGCGATGTCGCATCTACCGTTTCAGCATTGAACGACAGTGTTGAGGCACGAAGCCCCGCCACTGTCTGATAGCTTCCCGCGCCCGTTGCATCGACTTTCAGCAACAGGTCGCGGCCCTTTTGTGCGGCCATTTTGTCTCTCCTTAATTGGGTTCAGTCGCAGCGCGAAAACGCAATGTCGCGCCGAATTTGTCAGTCTTCATCCGCGCCACGCTGTAAAAAATGACACGCAAATTGATCAGCCGATGATCCGTCAACACCAGCACCGCATTGTCCAGCACCGCCTCAACCCGCGAACAAATCGCCTGCGCCTGGGCCCGGCCCCGCTCATTCGTGACGACATCAATCACCACAAAATGCTCATGCGCCTTCTGGTCCATCACCGACCAGTCCCGCGTTTCCACACCGGCGAAATTCACGGAAAGCCCCTGCTCACCGCGTGGGCTCTCATCAAACACATGGCCACCACCCAGCAGCGCCATCAACGCTGTATCAGCCAACAACGCCGCCCGCATTGCCTGCACCAAAGCCAACGCCGGGTTCATGCAAGCCTCATCACGCGGTAAGCGTTGATCAACTCCAACACCGCAGGCGGCATGACGCGAACACTCTCATCACCACGATGCGCATAGGCATCCGCCACCAGCAACAATATCGCCTGCTTCAAATCCACAGGCACAGCTGCCGCCAAGCCAAAGCCCGCCGTAAGGCGCAGTTCAATTCCTTTCGCCCGACGTCCCGGCGGCGACGGATTGCGCCCCTGCCGAAACACCACACGCGGAGGGTTGGATGTGGCATCCAGAAAGTAATGCGCCGGATCAACTGACGCTGCCGTATCGAGATCGCCATAGATCACAACATCTGAAACAGCACTCACAGGGTTCACATCCAGCTCCACCACGCCACCACGCGGCCAGAAATCCAGAAACTGTGACCAGCCCTGAGAGATCAATCGAAGACCAGTCTTCACCTCAACCCGACGCCTGGCCGAAACAATCAGTGCACTGATGACTACGTCATCATCCACATGAGTCACGCGAAGATGAGCCTTGGCCTCAGCCAAACTCACCGGCTCCACCAAAGGCGGAGTCGTCAACAAAAGAGACATGAGAATTTCCAAAAAAAGAGGGTGATTAGCGAATAGCGAATAGTTGAGTGCGATTTCCCTATTCGCTACTCACTATTCGCTACTCGCTTCTTGTCAGCTCAAACCAAACTTCAGCGTCTTGATCGCATCAAAATCCTGAATGCCAGCACCCACGCGCTTGGTCGTGTAAAACAGAATATACGGCTTGGTTGAAAACGGATCACGCAACACCCGAACCCCCACACGGTCCACAATCAGATATCCACGCTTGAAATCCCCGAAGGCCACCCCGTGAACATCCGTTGCAATATCCGGCATATATTCAGATTCAATCACCGGAAACGCCAGCAGGGAAGCATTGCCATTGGGCACTGCCGCAGGCTGCCACAAGTAATTGCCCTGCGCATCCTTGAACTTGCGGATCTGCGCCTGTGTATTGCGGCTCATAACCCATGAACCATTCTGGCGATAGCCAGCTTTCAGCGCATAGATCAGATCAACCAGTTTGTCGGTTGGATTCGTCGCTGCAAAACCACCCGCCACACCCGTTGCGATATAGCCCGTGTTGCCCCAGGTCCATGACGCTTGCGGCACCTTGGTGTAATTCAGAAAACCCTTGGGCTTGGTAATGCCATCACCATTGATGAAGGCATCGGTTTCCTGTTCGGCAAAAACGGTTTCCACTTCGCGCGCCAACCACTCGTCGAGATTGACAATCGAGTCATCGAGCAGCGCTTGCGTCGCCGCAGGCATGGCATAAAGCTCCATCGCCGGAA
The DNA here is from genome assembly GCA_964244855.1 of uncultured Aestuariivirga sp. Lineage (GTDB taxonomy): Bacteria > Pseudomonadota > Alphaproteobacteria > Rhizobiales > Aestuariivirgaceae > Aestuariivirga. The sequence continues at coordinate 5,309 of CAXTLE010000065.1, forward strand.
ATTGCAACTCGGCCAAAACCGGTGAACCGGTTTGCGGACGCGCCGCTGTTTCACCAATCCAGCCCGTCGCCGCACCCGTGGTCGCGAATGGCTTTTTGTAAAGCGTCACCGAACTCTGTCGCACGTCCGCAATAGACCGAATGGGCGATGCCTTCGACAGCAATCGCGCAATCTCGGCCTCGGTTTGCGATGGCACGAGATAGCCACCATCCGTGCCCGAACCCACTGACATTGCCTTCTGCTCAATCGCCGACAAGCCCTGCGCTTCCCCTCGACGCACATACATGTCGAAAGCCTGTTTATGCTCCGAAGGCTCGGCCACTTTTTCCGCCGACAAGGCCGGACGTCGCGACTTCAAAATCAACTCGTCCACCGCCTTGTTGATGCGGTCCACCTTGTCAGACGTCACAACATCAGCGCTCATGCGCTTTTCGATTTGCGCCAGGCGGTCATCATTTGCGTCCTTGAACGCCTCGAAGGCCGACAGCACATCATCATGTGTTGCGTCCTGCGCCACTTTTGTTTCAAACGGCATATGCATATCCATGTTTCACTTCACTCCTGTGTTCAATTGTTCGGGCAGAATTTTAAAATAAGCGTCCGCGCGGGCCCGTGCCGCGCTTTTCACCGTGCTCACCCGCGCCCCATCCAACATGGGGAAGGTCACGAGCGAGATTTCCCAAAGGTCAACCTGCAAAAGTTGCCGTGTGCCCGAAGCACGATCATTCCGTGCACGGACAGTTTTGAACCCGATGGACAAACCATCGAGTCCACCACTCTCGAGCAAAGCCAAAAGCTCACGCCCGCGCTGCACCTTCAAATTCAAACGCCCGCGCACAAACAGCCCGCGCTCACGCTCCACAATATCAATCCAGGAACCCACTGGTTCGGCGGGGCTGTGCTGAAACAACATGCGGATATTCTCGGCACCCTTGATCCGCAGGCTCTCAGCAAAAGCTCCCGCAACAACCACATCACCCTGTTGGTCACGCTTGCCAAACAGACTGGCATAACCCTGAAATACCCCGGTGCCAGGCGTCACAGGCACAAGCCTCTTCGCCCCGCGCTCAATGAGACGCTGGTTCATATTGTTAATCCTCTTTGTGATTACGTCAGGCTATTGCATTCGGCGCCAAAAAGACCTCATCAGCCCTTCGGGCAGCTTCTCCAGGAGAGAAGCCAATGGATTTGGCACCTCCCTCAATGCTTGATCTTTTGGCGGGGTGGACCAACGAGTCGCTTCTCCCCTGGAGAAGCTGCCCGAAGGGCTGATGAGGTCTTTTTCTACCCGCCATACCCCACCGCCGCCCGCTTCTCGTCCACCGTCAAAAACGCCGCGTCATTCACCCGCTTCCACAACGCATCACGGTCCGGTGCCAGCGCTTCCACCTGATCCAGATCCGGCACAAATTTCAGCGCACCATCAGCATAAGGCTGCAACAACGCCGCCAAACCATCGGCAACCCGGCACGCCAGCGGCACCACCGTCTGCCGCCACAACACGCGGTTTGCTTCAGCATAATTTGCATAAGTATTATCACCGGGAATCCCCAGCAACATCGGCGGCACACCAAAGGCCAGCGCAATTTCCCGTGACGCGATATTCTTCGCTTCGATGAATTCCATTTCCTTCGGACTGAACCCCATTTCCTTCCAGTCCAAACCACCTTCCAAAATCATCGGCCGCCCCGCATTGGCAGCACCCTGATAGGTGTTCTCCAACTCCGCCTTCAGCCGGTCAAACTGCTCCGACGTCAGCGACCCATCCCCACTGGCAAACACCAGCGCCCCTGAAGGCCGCGCAGAATTATCCAGCATCGCCTTGTTCCAGGCCGAGGCTGCATTGTGCGTATCAATGGAGCGCGCTGCAGCCTCAAGCGGCGACAAGCCATAATAGTCATCCGAGGGGTTGAACATCTTCACATGCAACACATGCTCTCGCGGCAACCGCACCGATTGTCCGCCCACGGAATATTCATAGGCCTCCGGCCACCCCGCACGAGACGGCACCACCTGCATGCGGTCAGGCCGCAGTGCAAACAACTCACGGGGTTGATCATCCAGGGTCACCAGTTCCGCATAGGCATTGCCACTCACCATCACATAAGCAAACAAACTTTCCAGCCATTCGCGCCCCGTCTGTGAAGCATTGGGCCTTTGCACCAGCGACAACAAAGGATGCGAAGAAACCTCCTTGCCCCCAACATACAGCAACAACGGAATCGAAGCCGCAGCCTCACTAACCATTCGCACCGAACGATAACCCACAACATTGCCAGCAAACCCGGTCTTCGCCAGCGCCCCATAATTCAAAGGCGTCCACTGCGGCCGCCCCGCTGTGTGCAGCGCCACAATGGAAGAAGTGGCCGAAGCTTTCGTCGACAACAGAGATTTCAATTTTTCAAACATGCTCTTTCCTTTCAAGCGAATAGCGAATAGCGAATAGTTTTCTCTTATTCGCTATTCGCTACTCACTATTCGCTTCCTTCAACCAGCCCGCACCCGCGGTTCACTCTTCTTCCGCAACATCAACTCCGTCACCGCCCACACCAGCGCATCCATCCGATCCGGGCTTGCACCCTCGCCAATCGCCGAACACATCTCGTCTTCCAGTGCTGCAAATCCACCGACATGCGACACCCGACCCTGCTCATACAAAGCGGCCACCGGCTCTGCCCGCGCCCGCTTGCCCCGTGTGGCATGCACAGATTTGATCGGCACCGATGCATCAACCTGCGTCAACAATTCGCGCACCATCTCGCCACCCTGGTTGACCTCGGCCACAATGCGGTCTGCCTCCCAGCGCTTGAACACGGCGACAACACGCTCGGCCCATTGCAAAGGCCGCATGCGCTTCACACTCGCGTCCTCCAAAACATAGGCCCGGCCATCCACGCCAAGCCCCACACACACAATTCCGCAGGCGTTGGACTTTGCCGTTGACGTGACAGGCGGGTCCACCGCCACCACAATCCGTTTCAACTCCGGCACCACTTTCCGGCGCGAAAATTCAATCGTTTCCCGCTTCCACAAGGCATCCGCATCATCCAGAACCAACTCACCTTCCAGTTCCTGCCGACCAAGCGAGGTCCCGCCATAACGCGCCATCACATCGGTCAAAAACGAGGGTGCCAAATGCGCCGCATTGTCCAGCGTCTTGCTCCGCGTCACCACTGTTGCCGCATCATTCGTCAGCTCACGGATTAATTTTGTCGCCCGTGGTGTTGTGGTGATCACAGCCTGTGGCACATCCCCCAAGCGCAATGCCATCTGCACGTTCATCCACGCCTCCTCCGCCCGTTTCCACTTCGCCAGCTCATCACACCAGGCGGCATCAAACTGCGGCCCCCGCAAACTGTCCGGCTCCTCAGCCGAAAAAATCTGCGCAATGGAGCCATTGGCCCATGTCAATGTCCGCTTTGACGGCTCATACCTTGGCCGCTCCCCGGCGTGGTGCACCGACAGCACACCAGATGAACCCTCAACCATCACCAGTCTCGCCTCGTCATAAGTGGGTGCCACAATCGCAATTCGCGAGCAGCGGCGGATCACCGGTTCAAACAGACCAAGCGCCAGCGCCTTCACCCATTCGGCCCCGGCCCGGGTTTTGCCCGCACCGCGACCACCCAATACAAGCCAATTGCGAAATTCAATTCCGGGAGGCGGCAATTGTTGCGTCGGCCTCGCCCAGTAAAGCCACTGGTTGTTCAGCTCCATCACCTCCGCCCGCTTCAGCACCGTGGCCAACCTCTGGCCCACGCCATCTACCGCGCAGCCGTCCAATCTTTTCCGCAAGCTGTTGACGCTGTCCGTCATCAAAATATTTGTGGGTTTCGATTTCCTTGCGTTTGCGGGCTCTTTCTTTGCGTTCAAGGTCCATCACCTTTTCAATCGTGCGCACCAACAAATTTGTCGAGCGCATTTGCCGTTCACTTTCCATCGCAGTCACTTCAACTTTAAGCGCCCTGATCTGGTCCTCAAGCTCCGAAAGCCGCTGCTGCACCACGTCTTTGACCCGCCTGATTGTTGCAGCCGTGGTCTCCTGCTTCGACGTTTTGCGCGGCATGATCCGGGGTCTGCCCCGCAAACGCCAGCCCAGCTTTTTGGCCAGCAACGAAAGCCCCATGCGGTGCAAACCCACATCCTCGGCAATCATGTCCACAGCTTCCTGATCCTGCTCATAACGCAAGCGAATAGACGCCCAAACCGGATCACCCGGCGGCGGAGTTAAAATAGTCATCAATGTGTCCTCTATAATTATCTTCACCTCTCCCGCCTGCGGGAGAGGAGTCCATCGCAACGCGATGGGTGGTAAGGGCCTTGCTTTCGGCCCCACACATTTCTGGAGTGTGACAAGAACTACACGAACCACCGCGCGGTGTCAAGCACTAATTTCATAATCTAGTAATTTATTTTAAAAATAATTGAAATAGCATGTATTTTCGTGATGAAAGGACCTCATCAGCCCTTCGGGCAGCTTCTCCAGAGGAGAAGCGACTTGCCTAAACATTTCATCAAGCTATCAAAATTAAGGGCGCTCTGACACCGAGTCGCTTCTCCTCTGGAGAAGCTGCCCGAAGGGCTGATGAGGTCCCTCGCCACGAGCTCAAAACCCGCAACCTGAAATCCTCACCCACTTCTGGAATATACGACTATCTAGCGTAACAACCGCGCGGTGTCAAGAAATTTTTTCCTTTTCATAGAATTTAATTTTCCCCCGTGCGCAAATCCGCCCCGTAAGCTATTGTGCTTAAATGGACATTCGCCAATTGCAATATCTCGCCGCCCTCGCCCGTGAGAAGCATTTCACCCGGGCCGCAGCCGCCTGCAACATCACCCAGCCTACATTGTCAGGCCGCATCCGCCAGCTCGAACAGGAACTGGGCGTTCCACTCCTCGAACGTGGCCAGCGCTACATCGGCCTGACGCCAGAAGGTGAGCGAGTCCTCAAATGGACCCACCTTATTCTCGACAACTGGCAATCCCTGCAAGGCGAATTGGCCTCGATCAAGGGCAAAAAGGGCCAACTCGTGGGTCGCATGGTGTTGGGCGTCATCCCCTCTGCGCTGCCCAAGGCTTCGCTTCTCACCCAAGCCATGAACAAGGCCCACCCCGCCGTGGACTTTACGATTCTCTCCCATTCCTCCGAAGATATCATCCGTGCACTGAGCGATTTTTCCATCGAAGCCGGCATCACCTATCTCGACAACGAACCCGTCGAAGGCCTCATCCATGCCGAGCTCTTCAGCGAAAACTACTGCCTTTTCGTTTCAACTGAAAATGAGATCGCCAGACAAAAATCCGTAACCTGGTTCGAAGCCGCCCAGCAGCCCCTTTGCCTTTTGACCCCCAACATGCAGAACCGCCGCATCATCGACCGCGCCTTTGCAGCAGCAAAAGTCCAGCCCACGGCAAGGTTGGAGACAAATTCCATCATGAACCTGATCTCCTCCGTCCGCAGCATGAACCTCTGCTCGATCATGCCCGACTACTTCCAAAACGCCCTCGGCGCCCTCGAAGGTGTGACGGCCGTGCCGCTGGCCGAACCCACTGTGTCGCATAAGGTAGGGTTGGTGGCGGTAGACCGGGAGCCTCAGTCGCCGTTGATCAAGGCACTGTTTCAGGCGGCGAAGTCGATTAACCATTGACGAAATCTATGACCCGATAGTCCCACTCAATTGGCGCTTTGGTAACATCGGGCCTAAACTGGGTTATGACCGGAAAAACCACCCTCCTCGCCTTCGCCAAAAGCCCCGCTGAGGCGATTTGCGCCATTTATGACAATAGGCCTGATGCCCTGTTGGAGATTCTGCACGACCTTCAGGCCGAAATCGGCCATGTGCCCGAAAATACCTTACCCGTCATCGCCAAGGCGCTGAACCTTTCGCGGGCCGAAGTTTATGGCGTGGCCACCTTTTATCACGACTTTCACCTGAAGCCCTCCGGCAAACATCATATTAAACTTTGCCGCGCTGAAGCTTGCCAGTCCATGGGCGCGCGTGAATTGCAGGCTATGGCCGAAAAATTCTTGAACGTGAGAATAGGTGGAACCACGGGAGACAACAGGATCACTCTCGAAGCCACTTATTGCCTGGGCCTCTGCGCATCAGCACCCGCGATGATGGTGAACGAAAAGCCGTTAGCGAGAGTCACTGCCGCCAAATTTGAAAAAATGGTGGGAGAACTCGCATGACCATCAAAATCTATGTCCCCAGAGATTCTGCCGCCAAAGCCGTCGGCGCTGACGATGTTGCCTTGGTTGTTGCTGCTGAGGCTGCCAAGAGAAACATCATTATACAGATCATCCGCAACTCATCGCGTGGAATGCTCTGGCTCGAAACCTTTGTTGAAGTGGAAACGGCAGGGGGCCGCATGGGCTATGGCCCGGTGGAAGCGGACGATGTTGCGTCACTCTTCGATGCAGGTTTCCACGAAGGCAAATCGCACAAACTTGGCCACGGCCTCGTTGAAGCCCTATCCTATCTGAAAAACCAGGAACGCCTCACCTTCGCGAGAGCGGGCCTCACTGATCCCATCTCGCTGACTGACTACATCGCCCATGGCGGTTTCGAAGGCTTGTCGAAGGCCCTCAAAATGTCAGGCGCAGCCATCGTCACCGAGGTGAACGACTCCGGTTTGCGCGGCAGAGGTGGCGCCGCCTTCCCCACTGGCATCAAGTGGAAAACCGTTCACGACACCAAATCCGAACAGAAATATGTCTGCTGCAATGCTGACGAAGGCGACAGCGGAACTTTCGCTGACCGCATGGTCATGGAAGGCGACCCCTTCATGCTCATCGAAGGCA
>CAXTLE010000066.1:0-11998 GCA_964244855.1 uncultured Aestuariivirga sp.
CAGCAACACGGGTCTGGCTGGTGGTGGAGTCCTGCACGCCGGCAAGGCCGATCACGCCACCCTTCTTGCCAATGGCTTCAGCGATGGCTTGCGCGCCACATGCGCCAGAGGAAATGCCAGGATGCTTTTGGAAGGCGACGAAGTGATTGCCAACGTCGGCTGGATGATAGTCAGCTGGCTTGTTCCACCAGATGGTGACGAAGCCGCCAGCCTTGCCCACGGCGTCAACGATTGTTGGCGCGTCAGAGCTTGCAACTGTGTTCACGAACATGATGGGCTTCTTGCCGGAAGCGAGAACGGCGAGAATGCTCGAAATTTCGGTTTGTGAAGAACCGTTCGAGTTGACGATTTCAAGCGGAATGCCCAGTTTCTTGGACATTGCCTTGGCACCTTCGATGTTCGAAGCCATATAGGGGTTGGTCGTGTTGATCACCGACGCAACAAGTACCCATTCGTCCTTGTTGAAGTCAGCGGCTTGGGCAGCACCCATCATGCCGGCAGCGAAGGCCATGCCGACCAGTGCTGCGCCAAAGCGACGGCGAGCCGCCTGGAATTTCGTCATTTTCGTTGTCTTCTGTTCCATGGTTTCCTCCAATGTTGAACGTTAGGTTTGAGAGTAATTCGCGCAAACTTTATCTGATGGTTTGCGCGTCTTCACGACGTCGCCGTTTCAGGCAACTTCGCTAATTCGTGGTGTTATTGATTCAGGCTTTTCATCACGTCCTTGATCAGCGGCCACACACGGGCTGCCGAAGTATGGTCCATGTGTTCGCGGGGTGAATGCAGGTCATAAAGATTGGTGCCGATGCCAATGGTATCAAGGCCGGGAATGCGTTGTGTGAACATGCCGAGTTCAAGGCTGCAGACCGACACAAGAACATCGGGCTCTTTGCCCATGACGCGCTTGTAACTGTGCTTTGCAATCTCAAGCATTTTTGATTTTGGGTTCCAGGGAAACTCAGGTGCATCAAGGCCAATTTGCTTTGCCGTCACACCTTCGCCTGCCAATTCGGCCAGCAACATCAGTTGATCGAGAACAGCGTGCTTGCGTGACGTCACAGCACTGGTGATGGTGCTGGTGATTTCAACCGCCTTATTGGTGGTGACCATCAAGCCGATGTTGTTGGATGTTTCCCAATTTCCAGCGACTTCCAAGTTTTGGGTCTGAACGCCATTGGGGAGCAGTAAAATGGTTTGCACCAGCTTTGCTGCTGCACTGGCGGAGAACACGCGATCAACTATGTTGTTCGCGTGTTTCACACCAATTTTCATATCAGGATCGGCAATGTGAAACTCACTTTTGATTTCAGCGGCGAGAGCGTTTACAGCTTTCTCAATTGCTGCAGCGTGGTCAGTTTTGACCCAGATCAAGGCGCTGCTCTCAGCGGGAATCACATTGTTCTGCACACCACCCGAGATTGTTGCCACTTCAACATCTCCAGTCTGCATCGCTTTCCGAAGCAGACGACCCACCAACACAATCGCATTGCCCCGCTCAAAGTGAATATCGAATTCACAATGTCCACCGCGAAGTCCGCGTACATCCAGCAACAGCGCAACGCGATTTGACGCAGCAGGTTGCCAGTCGGCTGCAACATCAATGCGGCACGACACATCGCCTGAGCAACCTGCGAGCAGTTGCTTTTCTTCAATCCAGTTGAAATCAATCATGCGCTTGCCAGTGAGCAAGCTCACATCAACGCCGTCTCCGCCAACTTTGCCCATCTCTTCCATGGCGGTCATCACGCATTCAAGTGGCGGATGCGGAATGTCATCTGAGTCGAGCAGAGTCAGCATGTAAGAAATGCCAAGGCCATTGTCGGCGCCCAGTGTTGTACCTTCTGCGCGGATGAACTTGCCGTCGACTTTAAGCTTCACGCCTTGGGTGGCAAAGTCATGGGTCACACCATCTTCAAGTTTGCACACCATATCAATGTGGCCATGCAGAATGACGGTCGGCGCTTTCTCGTAACCCTTGGTTCCGGGTTTCTTCACAATGATGTTCTGCAAGTCGTCGCGGTGAAATTTCAGTCCGCGGACTTCAGCGAACTCTGCAATCCAGTCGGTCGCCTGCTTTTCATGCTGCGAGCAGCGATGGTGCGCGCTCAGCTCTTCAAAGAAGTACATGACCTTCTTGGGTTCAATGTTTTCCAACAATCTCACGATAGCCTCCCTGCAAGCTTTGTCAGTCCTGAGCGAACAATTGTATTTTTAGTAGATAAAATGTGCAGAAATATAGAGTATTTGTCAACATAAAAATACAAATGTTCATGTAAAAATCTATCTAGAAAATGGAAATTGACATCAAAATTGTCAATTTTAATAATCATAACAATGTTTTATAGATGTTTTTGAAAGCAGAGGTTAATTTGGGCAGCCGAACTTAACTGGAACTATTGCCCATAGACATTTTACAATGTTCGCTCTTTTGGAGCCGCTTTTGGACGCACTAGCTTGCTTCAAGTCGTTACATGTGAATGACACGACCGTAGGCGTCGAGGACGCTTTCGTGCATTAGACCAGCATTGCCATTGGCTTTTCGATAAAGCTGCGGAAGGCTTGCAGCGTTTCCGCACCCAACGCACCATCAACCGCGCGATGATCAACCGAGAGTGTTACTGTCATTAAAGTGGCAGGCACGAATACGCCCTTCTCCCACACGCCGCGCTCCTCACCAGCACCGACTGCGAGAATTGTTGCATGCGGTGGATTTATGATGGCGTTGAAATTTTTCACACCAAACATGCCCAAGTTTGAAATGGCAGTTGTGCCGCCATTGTACTCTTCGCTCTTGAGTTTACGTGACTTGGCGCGAGCCGCCATATCTTTCATCTCGTTTGAAATGTCGGAGAGGCGCTTGGTATCGGCCCTGCGGATGATCGGCGTGATCAAGCCACCCTCGACAGATACGGCAACACCAATATCAACTTGCTCATGACAAAGCATGGCGTCATCGGTCCACGTAACGTTGGCCATCGGAATAGCTTTCAGTGATAGAGCCCAGGCCTTGATGACCATGTCATTAATTGACAGTTTGTAAGTTGGCTTGCCGTCAAGTGTTGGCGCTGATGCGTTGATCTCGGTGCGGAGCTTCAACAGCGCATCCAAGCGGCAATCAGCTGATACATAGAAATGCGGTACTGTACTTTTGGATTCAACCAAACGCCGCGCAATGGTGAGCCGCATTTTGTCGTGCGGAATTTCGCGGAACATGCCTTCGGCGAAAAGTCCACGCACACTTGGGTCCGACACAGTTTGTTTTGATTCCGTTTTTGGCATGGCAACAGACACTGCGGCCTTGGCCTTGACGGCATCCTCTACGTCAGACCTTGTGATGCAGCCATGAGCCCCAGTGCCAACCAAAGTGGACAATACAATTCCGGCCTCCTTCGCAATACGCCGGGCGAGTGGTGTGACACGAACTCCACTTTGCTGTGCTGGAGCAATGACAGGCGGTGCCGCTGAAGCGACGGGGCGTTTTGAGTCGATTGCAGGCACAGCAGCTTTGGGCGCAGGCGCTGCAGCAACAGCTTCGCTTTCATCATAAATCCAGCCCACAACGCTACCGATGGGAACTTCCGAACCTTCAGCAGTTGGGTTACGCAACAGGCCGGAAGCAGGCGCTTCAATTTCCATGGCGGCCTTGTCTGTTTCGATTTCAAATAGAACATCGCCCTGCTTGACAGCGGCACCATCTGCCACAAACCAGCGCGAAATGCGGCCCGTGGCCATGTCCATGTCGACCTTGGGGAGAATGACTTCAGTGGCCATGGCTCAACGCTTTCCCTGCATCAGGAACTTGATACCGGCAATAATGTCCGGCACCTGCGGTACCGACGCCTTTTCAAGTTCAGGGTTGTAAGGCACAGGGCTGTCGGCACCGCCAAGGCGCATGATCGGAGCATCCAGATAACCGAAGGCGTCGCTCTCGGCGATCATGGCACTGATTTCAGCGCCGATGCCGAGGGTCTTCACGGCTTCATAAACACACAGCAGACGTGAAGTTTTTTTGACGCTGTTGATGACGGTCTCGCGATCAATCGGGCGAATGGTGCGCAGGTCAATGACCTCCACATTAATGCCCTCTTCCATCAATGCCGCAGCGGCTTCGAGCGCCTTGTGGACCATGATGGATGTGGCAACGATGGTGGCGTCTGTGCCGGATTTCCGCACTTCGGCCTTGCCGATTTCGACGGTGTAATATCCTTCTGGAACTTCACCCCTCATCTTGTAAAGCAGCTTATGTTCAAAAATCATCACAGGGTCTGGATCTTCCAGTGCTGCCAGCAACATGCCTTTGGCATCATGGGGTGTTGCGGGTTGGATTACTTTCAGACCCGGCACATGGGCGAGCCAGGCTTCCAGGCTTTGGCTGTGTTGTGCCGCAGCACCCGTGCCTGAGCCTGCCGGAAAACGCATGACAAGGGGAACCGAAACTTCGCCGCCCAGCATGAAGCGCATCTTGGCCGCCTGATTGACGATCTGCTCCATGGCGAGCGTGGCGAAGTCGGAGAACTGGAATTCAAATATCGGACGCATGCCTGTCATCGCAGCGCCCACTGCTACACCTGCACCACCCAATTCTGAAATCGGCATGTCGATCACGCGATCAGAACCGAAGCGTTCGACAAGATCGCCCGTCACCTGAAAAGCACCGCCATATACCCCCACATCCTCGCCCATGATGAAGACGCGTGGATCACTTTCCAACGCAATCGCCATGGCTTCCTGTATAGCTTGCGAATAGCTCAACTCTCTGACTGCGACGTCCATTATTGCTGCTCCGTGTAAACATAGTTGAGACCATCTGCGACACTGGGCATTGGGCTGTCCTTGGCGAAGGTAATGCCTGCGGCAATCTCTGCTTCGACTGCGTTGCGCACTTCACTGATTGCATTTTCATCCATGATGCCGAACTGGCGCAGTTCCGCTTCAAACAAGGCAATGGGATCACGCTCTGATTTCCACTCTTCAATTTCTTCCTTGGTGCGATAACGGTTGCGGTCGCTCTTGGAATGACCGCGGTGGCGATAGGTTTTGTTTTCAATGAGGGTTGGCCCCTCACCACGGCGTGCGCGTTCGACCGCGTTGGTGGAGGCTTCTGCAACTGCCGAGAAATCATTGCCGTTCACAATCACGCCCGGCATGGAATATCCTGCGGCGCGGGTTGCAATATCTGCTACCGCTGTTGAGCGTGCAGCAGACGTTGACATGCCATAGCCGTTGTTTTCGCAAACGAAGACGACGGGCAATTTCCAGATAGCCGCCATATTGAGTGACTCGTGGAATGCACCTTCATTGTTGGCTCCATCGCCAAAGAAGCAGACAACGACCTTGCCGTTTTTCTGCATTTTGGCCGAAAGTGCGGCACCAACTGCAATCGGAATGCCGCCCGCAACGATACCATTGGCACCGAGGTTTCCGGCACTCACATCCGCGATGTGCATGGAACCGCCCCGCCCCTTGCAATAGCCAGTGGTCTTGCCAAAGAATTCGGCGAACATGCGGTCTACGCGGGCACCTTTGGCGATGCAATGGCCGTGGCCGCGATGGGTTGAGGTGATTTGATCATCGGGATTCAACGCCATGCAAATGCCCATGGCACTTGCTTCCTGACCGATTGAAAGATGCATTGTGCCGTGGATGAGACCACGGGTATAGCACTCTTCCGCACCTTCTTCGAATTTGCGGATGAGATGCATCTTGTGCAGCACGTCTCGCAGTTGCGCTGGTGAGTAGTTGCGAAATGCAAAGGGCACATTTGCGGCGGCTGTTTCAACTTCTTTCAATATTGCGGCCATGGGTTTCTCCTAGTATCCGTAGACAAGCTTGTCTTGGCGGGCACGAAGTTCGGCGATCTTTGAGCCTGCGGGAACTTGCGTGTTTGCCGTTGTGATGAGGTGGCCCTTGGCGATTGGTTTGGTGACGGTTGCGTGATGCAGCAAGCCACAGGGAATGGCCTGGGCTTCTCGCGCTTCAGGGGCTGTCATGATCCAGGCGCGGTAGCAATATTCGCCTATGGCATCGAGCTTGTCGCCGGGCTTCAGATCTTTCTTGGCGACGGCACACACTTCTGCAGTCGGTTTCGCCAAGGGCACCATGTCAGGCTTGCCATAGAGCACAACGCGGGCGCAGGTCAGTGGTACTTCAAGGGATGTGAGGTGATAAGGGCGGTGAAATGTGAAGTAAGGGCCATGGCCCATCTTCAAATCCTCCATGCGTTCACTGATGCGGGGGTGAGACATTTCAGCGACGACGAACACGCCGGGAGCAACACCTTTGCCAATCGAGTAATCCACCACGCCCATGCGCGAGAGCACGCCGCCGTCCTTCTTGGGAACGAGTACTTTTGCAAGTTGGTCAAGCGTCGCTTGGGGACCGTGCATGCCCGGACAATCCGGAACCAGCCCCGTGGCATTGGCGAGTGCTGCCATCTCCACCATCGTTTTAGAACCATCAACGAATTCGACTAGCATGCGCACGTTCATGTTGCGGCGCTTGGCTTCCTCAGCATAGGCATCAGGCGTGGCGTCAATGTTTAATGGATTGTTCTTGCCCTTGCCTGCGGCAACAATCGGATGGCCCATGGCGGAAACAAATTCAATCAGCTCCATGCAAGACGATGGCTCATCACCAGCACCCAGTGAATAGGTCACGCCCAAGCGGTCGGCTTCGCTTTTGAGATAGGCACCAATCGTCACATCAGCTTCGACATTCATCATCACAAGATGTTTGCCGTGCTCCATAGCACGCAAACCAATTTCAGCTCCAACGGCTGGAACGCCCGTCGCATCGATAACCACGTCGATCAGGCCGGAGTTGATCAGCAGGTTCACATCATCGGTGACGGCAACCTTGCCCTGTTCCATTGCTGCGTTCAAAGCATCTGCGGTTTTTGCTTCACGCCAATGACCCTCTTCACGAAAAGCAATATCAACGGCCTTGCCAGCCGCCGGCATGCGAAGTTCAGAGATGGCACCGATTTCAATCCCTGGCATGTGGGCAACACGGGTGACGATGTCTGTGCCCATTTCGCCTGAACCAACAAGACCAATGCGGATGGGCTTGCCACTGTCCGCGCGGTTTTGCAGGTCGCGGGCAAGACCCGTGGGTGATACATTGATGGGCATGGCTTTCTCCAGCGTAACGGGTTGATGTCAGTTGATGACGACTTTGATTGCAGAGCCCTGCTCTGCCACTTTGATCGCTGTCTCAATCTCTGCGAGCTTGAAACGGTGCGTGAGCAGCGAGTCGAGTTGGAGACGACCTGTGGCAATGAGGTTCAATGACCGCTCAAATAACAGACGCGTCAGGCCAAAAGCTCCAGTCACAATCAACTCGTTGTAGTGAATGGCGTTCACATCCAGCTCGGCCTGCATTCCCTTGTTGAAGCCGGCAAAAAGGCTGACACGCCCACGATTGCGCACCAGATGAATGGCATCATTGGCGAGGGATGGCACACCGATTGCGGCTATGGCCACGTCAGCACCGAGGCCGCTGGTTGCGTCTTTTACAATAGTGTTCAAGTCTTCCTTGGTTGGATCAACGGCAACGTCTGCACCTTCTCTAAGTGCAGCCTGACGCCGGATTTCGCTCGGCTCACTGACAATGATCTTGCGGGCTCCAGCGAAGCGGGCAAGCTTGATGTGCAAGATGCCGATAGGCCCAGCGCCCAGAATGACGACTGTATCCCCCATGGCGACGCTGACGCGCTCCTGGCCATTCATGACACAGGCAAGTGGTTCTGCAAGGGCTGCTGTCTCGAAGTTTAAGCCTTCCGGCAGCGTGAAGACATTGCCAGTCTCAACGCCCCGCGCGGGGATCCGCACATATTCAGCAAAGGCTCCGTCGATCTCGTACCCCATCGCCGTCATGTTCGTGCAAAGGTTCTCGGCACCGCGCTTGCAATAGTCACAATGCCCGCAAGCAAACTGCGGGCAAACAGCTACAGCCTGCCCAACTGAGAATTGCTTGTTGCCACCGGAGTCAACAACTTCGCCAGAGAATTCGTGTCCGAGGATTGAGGGATAGCGAATACCAGCTGTTTTCTTACCGCGCAGGATTCTGATGTCAGTGCCACAGACAGTGGCGGCCTTCACTTTGAGCAGAAGATCGCCCTTTTGAAGTTGAGGGTCAGCCACGGACATGAAACCGAGGTCATTCACGTCTCTCAAAACACCAGCCTGCATCTCGCACCTTCCCAATTGTGGTTTTGTATCTATTCGGCGCGACCATTGAACATTTATCTATTACAAAGTCAATATGTTCATTTCGCAAATTTGGCAAATCGAGACTGAATAATGTAAATTGGCGCATTTTTCAAAGCCTGATAAGCTATGCCGCGGAGCGAAAAGGTGTGAATTTTCAAGATATACTGTCTTCCCACTTTTAAACCGACCTGAACAATTGAATTTCAACAAGTACTTTTGTCTGGACAATTTTATAAAACTGAGCTAGCAAATAGCGAGTTGTTTGACAGAGGAGGCGTGCAAGTGTCCGGAAAGACGTTTGACTATACATCGATGGGTTTCATCACCTTCGACTGTCTGGGCTGGCCTTTCACTGCGGTGCCAGATGGAGGTGGCTGTAATTTTATTGACGAATTGACGTTGGCCGTTTCGGGAGCTGCTGGCGTTGCAGCCATCGCTGCCGCCAAGATGGGTTTGAAGACCCGCGCTGTCGGCGGACTCGGCCGTGACCTTATGGGGGACTGGGTGATGCAGCGCCTCACCGACTTCAAGGTCGACACGCAGATGATGCAGCGTCAGGCGGGCTGGAAGACGTCCTCTTCCATCGTCACCACGCGTTTGGATGGTTCGCGACCGGCCCTTCACATGAAAGGTGCCACTGGCAACTTCACGGTTGCCGATGCGGATTTTGACAAGGCGACGGATGCAACAGTGTTCCACCTTGGCGGTGTTGGCCTGATGGACGCCATGGACGGTGATGCCAATGCGCGGCTGATGCGCCACGCCAAACAAAAGGGCTGCATCACAACAGTCGATATCTTCGCAGGCTCCGCCGGAGACTTGCCAGATGTGGCTGCGGTTCTTCCGTATACAGATTATTTCATGCCTTCCATCGAGGAGGCGCGAGCGCTGTCAGGCCTGCATGATCTGGTGGACTGTACAAAGTTCTTTCATGATCGCGGTGTTGCCTGTTGTGTTTTCACACTGGGCGGCGATGGCGCCTACTACAGCCACTCCGATGGCACGCGTTTCCAGATTCCTGCTTTCGAAATTCAAGTAAAATGCACCTGCGGGTGTGGTGATGCGTTTGACGCGGGTTATGCTGTTGCATTGGTCAAGGGCTTTGATCCTGAAACAGCCGTAAGATTTGCTCAGGCAACATCGGCCTTGAATGCGACCGGGCTTGGGTCCCAGGCTGGCGTTGAGTCTTTTGAGCACACATTGAATTTCAAGAAGACGACCAAGACACGCTCCTAGCAATGTTTTTCCTCCCCGCTGTTTCGATGCAGCGATCACCCCGCCCTGGGGTCTAGACTTGGCCCCCAAGGTGAAAGCCTACCGGGGCCAATTTTTTGTGTAGCCTTTCAACTGGCAATCGGCGCGCCACACCTGCTAGAATATTACAACAATAACAAGAGACCACCAACCAGACGGGTGAGGCTGACGTGAACCAGACAAGCAAGAGCGACATTGCTGACGATCTCAATATCAAGGTGTGCTGGCTATATTTCATGGAAGGCAAAACTCAGGATGAAATTTCAACATCCCTGGGGCTCAACCGTTCCAAAGTGTTGCGCATTTTGGCAAGTGCCCGCCAAAACGGCACCGTACAGGTCAACGTTACAACCGAATTCAGCCGCTGCGTTGAACTGGAGCGTGGGCTTGAAAAAAAGCTGGGGCTTGAACGCGCGATTGTTGTTCCCAACACATCAGATGCCACGAAAGACACGGCAAGCCTGGGCGCAGCTTTGGGACAATATATGTCAAGCATACTCCGAGACAACATGACCATCGGTCTGAGTTGGGGGCGCACATTGAGCAAAAGCCTCCCTCACATCCAGAACCAAGGGCACACTGGAATCAAGGTGATCTCCATGCTCGGGGGTGTGACTCGGGTGAGTGGTGACAACCCGTCTGAATTTGCCTGGCGATTGGCAGATCGGTTGTCAGCGGAATGCCTCATCCTGGCGGCCCCGGTGTTTGTACCCGATGCCCGCACGCGTGATGCCTTGCTTCAGCATGCGGGCATCAACGACATCATGGTGGAGTCTCAATCACTGGACCTTGCCATCCTTGGTGTAGGCAATATTTCTCCTCACTCCACCGTCGCGCAATTCTTTGTGTTGGACAGGGAAGACTTGTCGCATCTTCAAGCGCAGGGTGCAGTGGGCGAAATGCTGTGCCGCTTTATCGATGCAAGTGGCAAGATTATTGACCACCCTCTCAACGATCGCGTGCTGGCCATCGACCCGCGCGACCTTGCCACAGCCAAGAAAATCGTGCTCACTGCAGGGGGCTGGGAAAAATATGAAATTGTCAGCGCCTCAATGAAACTGCTCAAGCCCCATGTGCTGGTCACCGATGAGAGCGTTGCAGAACGCATCATAAAAGGAGCAATGCCCTGGTAGCGCATCTTACAGTGGCGCAGTCACAAGGTTCTCTGCCGTGTTTTCATTGACGATAAGCACCTTCGGGTGGATCAGTTTGATGGCAGCGCGAACCACTTTCACCTTCTGCGAACCGCCCGACACCAGCACCAGGTTGCGGGCCGTCGTAAGCGTTGACGGATCGACTGCAATCACGCGGTCATTGACCGGATGGCGAATGATATTGCCTTCTTCATCCAGAAAATGACACAGCACATCGCCCACGGCACCTGCGGCATGCAGTGACGAAATTTCGTCCCGGGTCAACAAACCATATTCAGCGAAGGCGGAAGTCGGCGTGAGTGCCCCGACAGAGACAATTCCCATGTCGAGCGAACGGGCTTGCATGAAAATTTCCCTGATGCCGGAATGCGTCAAGAGCGTTTCTTTCGTCTGCGGATCAGGCGCAAAAACCGGTGCTGTCAACAAATAGCATTCCGCGTTGAGCTTGTCAGCAAGGCGCCAGGCAAATTCTGAAGGATTGACCGTGCTGACGCGGGTGAGACCTCCCAGCATCGACAGCACGCGAATTCCTTCGACCCTCGGCGTCACGATCGCCGGCAAGGCACTGGTCAATGTCTTGCCCCAGCCAAGCCCAATGGTCATGTGGCTCGTGACAGTCTGCGAAATATAGGAGCCTAGCGCTGATCCGAGAATAGAACCGGTTTGGGACTGGTCTTGCGGCTCAGGAATAACAATCGCGCGCGTTAAACCCCATCGTTCTTCAAGCGCACGTTCCAGTTCAATGCACTTGCTGAGATTTGTCGTCACACGAATTTGCACTGTCCCGTCTTGGCGCGACGCTGCCAGGATGCGCAACACCTTTGACCGCTTCAATCCTGTCTGATTGACGATCTCATCTTGAGTCATGCCCTCAACGTAATAGAGCCAGGCAATGCGGGTTTTCGTATGGTCAGATGATTCGAGTATGCTCATGTCCCATCCTACCACCCTTTAGGTGGTGCCAGGAGTCTGGCGCACCTCACGATCGCAACTCTGTTCGGAATGGGAAAAAGATGATGCAACCTGATCTCCACGTTACGTGATGTTGTAGATGCGGCGGGCATCATCCTGTGTGGCGAGCGGACGACCTACTTCCCGCGCAATCTGCTGAACTTCTTGCAGAAGCTCCAAGTTGGTTGGATTGCGGTGCGGCGCGTAGTGCAGCTCCAGACCTGTCTTCACGTGACCGCCAAGCTCGATGGTCCTGCGCACCAACGGGCGATAGTCGTCGTCACCCTCGCCCCAGATCGAGATGAACCATGGCAGCTTGTGTTTGGCTTGCGCGATCATGTCGAGATAATAGTAAAGGCTCTCAAGCGATGGCTCCATGCCGCATGTGCCGATTTGTTTCGTGGAAGTGAGGCCATATTTGCCAACGAA
>CAXTLE010000067.1:0-11741 GCA_964244855.1 uncultured Aestuariivirga sp.
CCTCATGACCCGCGTAGGCTTTGGCACTTACAGCTTCAAAACCCTTGGCATCTGTCCAAATTTCAGGTTTTGCCCATGATTCAACAGATTCAGGCTTTTGAGATTCTGCGCTGAAAAATTTTGTCCAGTTTGCACAGGCTTTTTCCATTGTTTCGAATGTCGCTTTGTGCAGCGCGGCGTCGAAGGGCTTTTCACCCTTCATGATGGGAACAAAAACACCCATGGCGGTACCTTGTGCCTTCATGCAGGCTTGACGCTCTTTCACGAGGTCATCAGCAGGGCCGGCAAAAGCGGACGAGGCAAGACCGAGGGCCAAAACGGCCGTTGCTATAGTAAACTTGATCATAGGGTAGATCCTTTCTCCAGACAGAACAGACGTTTAAGTAAAATATATTTGCCGACACCAATCATGTTACACATAAATATCTGTGACAAGCTATCACGAATTTGTGTTTGGGCAAGTGGTGTGTTGCAGATTTATCGGCGGTTAACCATGCCGTATGAATGCCTGATGAACGCCCTGTTGCGGCCCGCTTCATCTGGCATCTGCTTAAACGCTTTGTAAGTTCAATTTGCTTACATCAGCGCTCAAAGGGATATCGTCATGTCACAATCAAACAATAACAACCAAGCCGTTTTGCCAAAGCGCCTGAGCCCCGAATTGGCGGAAGTGCTGCACATGCTGAAATCACTGGAAAGCCAGCCCGCGGCCAAACTGGTACCTGTGTCAGCTCGCTGATTTGATTTGCAGCCTGGCATTTGTGCCCGGGCCTCGGCGCCGCCTGACGCGCGCCTTTTCATCTTGTCATATTTGAGTTTGGTGTCTCAGTGCATTTGCCACTGAGCGGCGGCGTGCAGCAATTCGGCTGAGGTGGGCCAAGTATGGTCTTGATCGTGGCGCTGCAACAGCGCCATCAAGTCAACGATTTCAAAGCTGCTGGCAACACTTTTCAAGGCCTTGCGGCAATGGTTTGCTGTATCCTTGTCGCCGACCTCACGGCAGGAACTATAGGCGAGAATCAAATGGTTGATTTCGCGGCCCGCTGCTTTCATCAGAATCGCAAGGGTGCCCGGCGGCAAGCTGTTTGACAGCATGGTCCAATGCGGAACGGTTTGGCTTTCTGTTGGTCTTTGGTTTTTCGCCGGAAAAGCTGCCAAGACCTTTTGCATGGCCAGTTGCAGCTCGTTACTATTGGCGGGCTTTGGCAAAGCACTGTCAAAGGCATCACGCCAGACACAATGTTCTGTCGAATCAGCCAAGAAAGCTGACATGGCGAGTATGGGGGTTTCGCGGCAGGGACCAGACCCTGCGCGGATGTTGCGGGCTGCGGTGACGCCGTCCATCACGGGCATTTCAATGTCGAGCAGAATCACGTCATAGGCATTGAGTTTGGCTTTTTCGAAAGCCAATTCGCCATCTTCCACGGCTTCCACATCAAAGCCCATGCGTTCCAGCAATGCAGTTGTAACGATACGCGCCGTTGCCTGGTCCTCGGCATAAAGGACGCGGTGTTTTTGCCCATCGGCCCGCCGAAACGACGTGGCGTTTCCGGTGTTCGCTAAAGCTAATGCGGCCGACATACTCACTCCTGCTGACTTGAGGGCCAACCTAGTGGGTCAATCCTTGCCGAGGAGTAATCAGTACCTGATCTTTCCAGTGTTTTGCCACGGATGCTTAACGGCTGGTGAAGCTGTTATTTCGTTCCGAACATGCGGTCGCCTGCATCGCCCAATCCTGGCACAATGTAGCCCAATTCATTCAAATGCGAGTCGACAGCCGCAGTGAAAATCGGCACATCAGGATGTTCCTCGTGAAAATGCATGATGCCCTCAGGCGCTGACAGCAATGTGACGAGGCGGATGTCTGATGCGCCCTTCTCTTTCAGGCGTTTGACAGCGGCCGAAACGGAATTTCCTGTGGCCAGCATGGGGTCCACCACAATGGTGCGGCGGTCGGCAATATCCTCCGGCACTTTCAGGTAATACTCGATCGGCTGTAGAGTCTTGTGATCACGGTAAAGGCCGATATGACCCACCCGGGCTGACGGTATCAGTGAGAGCATGCCCTCCAGAAGGCCGTTTCCGGCACGCAACACCGAGACGATGACGAGTTTTTTGCCTTTCAGAATAGGCGCTTCCATTTCAGCCAGTGGTGTGTCGATGACCTGCGTGGTCATGGGCAGGTCACGGCAGACTTCATAAGCGAGGAGATGGCTGATTTCATGCAGCAGCTGACGGAAAACGGCAGAGGGCGTGTGCTTGTCACGCATTAATGTCAGCTTGTGCAGCACCAGCGGGTGGTTAACGACAGTGAGATTGGGTGGAACTTTGAACTCGACTTTGCCTGGCATGGTGGTGCTCCTTGACGGTCTTTTGCACGTTTCGAAGCCTGTGAGACAAGGGGTCGATTTAATCTTGCAACATCACGCCTCAGCGACTAGATAGCTGTAACACTCATTGTTACGGATAAATTATGACGACAGCTTCCATTCCCTCAGGCACCCGCATTGGCCATGTTCATTTGAAAGTGGCCGACCTTGAGCGGGCGCTTGGCTTTTACATGGGCGTTCTGGGTTTCGACCTCATTCAACGCTATGGCGACCAAGCCGCCTTTGTATCGGCTGGCGGCTATCACCATCACATCGGGCTCAACACCTGGGAGAGCAAAGGCGGCTCGCCGCCACCACCAGGTTCGACCGGACTTTATCACACGGCGATATTGTATCCCACACGGGTTGACTTGGCCAACGCCTTCAAACGCGTTTTGGCGGCAGGCGTGGAACTGGACGGTGCGGCTGATCACGGCGTGTCGATCGCACTCTACTTCCGCGACCCAGACCAGAACGGCATCGAACTCTATTGGGACAAGGCGGAGGCTGACTGGCCAAGAGGGCCAGATGGTAAACTGGCGATGTCCAACGCCCGTATCGACCTAAAAGAATTACTCTCCATTGCAACTCACTAAGGAAAAGCAAAATGGCTAAAGTTCTCGTTCTCTATTATTCCGCCTGGGGCCACATGGAGGCCATGGCTTATGCTGCGGCTGAAGGTGCAAAAGAAGCAGGTGCCACCGTGCACGTGAAGCGCGTACCGGAATTGGTGCCAGCGGAAACAGCAAAGGCGATGCATTACAAGACCGACCAGAAAGCCGAAATTGCGAAGCCAGAAGAGCTGGCTGACTATGATGCGGTGATCTTTGGCACAGGTACACGCTATGGCATGATGACGGCGCAGATGAAAAACTTCATCGACCAGACTGGCTCACTTTGGATGAAGGGCGCGCTGGTTGGCAAGGTCGGTTCAGTGATGACGTCCTCGGCCACGCAACATGGTGGACAGGAATCAACTATCCTGTCGTTCCACACGGTGTTGCTGCATCAGGGCATGGTGATTGTCGGTTTGCCTTATGCCTATCAGGGCCAGATGGGCCATGACGAAATCCGCGGTGGTTCACCCTATGGTGCATCAGCCCTTGCCGGTGGTGATGGCAGCCGTGCCGTGTCTGCCCAAGAGCTGGAAGCGGCCAAGTTCCAGGGCGCACATGTGGCCAGGATTGCAGCGAAACTGGCGGCCTAACACAAACCCAAAAGGCGCGTCATCTTGAACGTGGCGCGCCTTCCGGTTCCCGATCAACCAGTGTTTCGATATCCGTCATCACCCTGTTGCTCAAAGCACCGAATTTTAACGCCCCCGCAATTTCAGTGACTTGCTCGGCAGTGCGGAAGCCGGGAATTGGCAAGGTCAAGGGTGAGCGCGCCCATAACCAACCCAATGCACCTTGCACCAGTGATCGGCCATCGGATTGCAGCAGCGCGCGAATATCAGCAAGACGCTTTGAATATTCCGGCCTGATGCGGCCATCGGCAAAATAATCCATCCATGTGGCTGTGCGCCCACGCACTTCGCCTGCATCAAATTTTGTGGAAGCATCATGTTTGCCTCCGAGCAATCCCATCGCGAGGGGAGAGCGGTTGATCGACAATAAACTGTTTTTCTCAATCGTTGGTATCAGCATGTCGGCCCGGTAGAATACATTCATGGCGTGTTGAACCGCAACGAACCCGTCCATGCTTGCAAAAGCTGCAGCACGGTCGGGGAAGTCAGTGCTCCACCCGAAACTCAAAACCTTTCCCTGCTGCCGTAAACTTGCAAGACATTCAAAAATTGTTTCCGCCGTTTCAATCGGCAGTTCGTTCAGATGCAAATGTATGATGTCGATATGATCGCGCTGTAATCGTTGCAAGGACTGTTCAACTGATTGCCTGATCGCGTCAACGTCGTGCATTTCTCCGGTGATCTGCTTGCTGACAGGATCAATGGCCAAGCCAATCTTGGTGCCGATCTGCACATGTGGTTTTTCCTTCAGAGACTTTCCGAGAACGATCTCGGAATGTCCGGTGCCATAGCATTGCGCCGCGTCAAAAAACCGGATGCCGAGATCAACGGCGGTATCGATGGCACGTGCGGATACAGCATCATCCACTTCGCCCCAGCCCAAAGGCGTTTCACCCGCAAAGAATGGGCCGCCGATGGCCCAACAGCCAAGGCCCAAAGCGGGAATCTGCAGTCCGTTCAGTGTTCTGGTGAGGGTCATGATTTTACCTGCTTCCGATAGATGTTGATTTTGAAAGTGAGGAAGGCCTCGCA
Organism: uncultured Aestuariivirga sp.; assembly: GCA_964244855.1. Classification (GTDB taxonomy): domain Bacteria; phylum Pseudomonadota; class Alphaproteobacteria; order Rhizobiales; family Aestuariivirgaceae; genus Aestuariivirga. The sequence goes on from CAXTLE010000067.1 coordinate 4,648, forward strand.
GGCGTCCAGTGCGGCGCGGCGTTGCCGCAAACGCTCTTGATGCTGCTCAAGAAGTTGCAGTCGTTCCTTGGCGGCGGCTTTTGTTTGCGATCCCGCACTGTTGGCCAGCACGGCGAAACGTTTGATATCTTTCAGTGGCATGCCGGTGGCGCGCAAGCGTTCAAGCGTCACGAGCCAGTCAATGGCTGGTGCATCAAAAGCGCGCCAGCCCCGTTTGTCCCGCGCCAGTTTTGGCAACATGGCGGATTTTTCATAGAAGCGGATGGTGTCAACAGACAATCTGCTTTGGGCAGCGGCTTGGGCAATGTTCATGGGCTATGATCCTCAGTCAGAGGACCGTACCAAGCTGGAGTAACTCCAGGTCAAGCGTTATTTTATGCGAGGTTTGCCAGCACCTTGGGAAGCGCCTCGGCCAACAGGTCGAGGCTTTTTTTGTCGCCGCAACTGATGCGGATGCAGCGGTTGAGGGGTGCGACACCGGGCATGCGGATGAAGATGCCGTGGCGCAGCAGGCCATCGACGATGGATTTTGCAAAGACGCCGTCACGGCCACAATCGATGGCCATGAAGTTGGTGGCTGTCGGCAGTGGTTTCAATCCGTTGGCGCGGGCGATCTCAGCAATGCGGTAGCGGGCTTTGATGACTTCGGATTTGACGTGGGCGACCCAGTCCTGGTCTTGTATTGCGGCAATGGCTCCGGCTTGCGAAATTCTGGATATACCGAAGTGATTGCGGATCTTGTCGAAAGCCGAAATCATGTCGCGGTGTCCGATGACATAGCCGACGCGAATGCCAGCAAGGCCATGGGCTTTTGAAAAGGTTCTAAAGCGCAGCAGGTTTTTGCGCGTCACGTCAATCTCAGGTGCCGTGCCATCGGGGGCAAATTCGATATAGGCTTCATCGAGAATCAGGGCGCAGGTTTCAGGAACGGCATTGATCAGCTGTTGTACATCGCAGGCGGGCCATACGCTGCCCATGGGGTTATCGGGATTGGCGAAGTAGAGCAGTTTGGCGTTTTCGGTTTTGGCCAGTTTGACAAGTGCGGTCGGGTCTTCGTGATCATTGACGTAAGGTGTGGTCACCAATTTGCCGCCTGATGCGGCGACATGGAAATTGAAGGTGGGGTATGCGCCCAGCGATGTGGCCACCGCATCTCCGGGTTCGATCAAGAGGCGCACCAACAATCCCAGGAGACCGTCGATGCCCTCACCACAGGCGATGTTCTCAGCCGCCACGCCCACAGCTTTGGCGATGGCAGCTTTGAGGTTGTGGTTTTCCGGATCACCATATTGCCAGCTTTCCAACGCCGCAGCCTGCATGGCAGCGATGGCGTTCGGGCTGGGGCCGAAGACGCTTTCATTGGCACCGATGCGGGCGTGGATCGGTTGTCCGGTGCGGCGTTCCAGCGCTTCCGGACCGACGAAAGGCACGGCGGAAGGGAGTTTGGCAATGATGGGAGCGAATGTCATTGCTTCAAATTGGCGGAAATTCCCGTTCTCCGCAAGTTTGAGGTGCGCACCTCAAAATCCGATTGCGGCTACGCTGCGATTGCTCTATCCGACGGCCCAACGTTCAAAACCTGTCAGGAGAGACTTAAGCCCATGGCCCGTATTACCCTTCGCCAATTGCTCGACCACGCCGCTGAACAAGATTATGGCGTTCCCGCCTTCAACATCAACAACATGGAACAGGCGCTGGCCATTATGGCGGCAGCCGATAAAACCGACTCACCCGTCATCCTGCAAGCCTCACGCGGTGCACGCTCCTACGCCAACGACATCATGCTGAAGCACATGATGGACGCCGTTACCGAAATCTATCCGCACATTCCCGTTTGCGTTCACCTGGACCACGGCAATGAAGCGGGCACCTGCATGACCGCCATTCAATCAGGCTTCACGTCCGTGATGATGGACGGCTCCCTCAAGGCCGATGGCAAGACGCCTGCGGATTGGGACTACAACGTTGAGATCACCCGCACCGTGACGCAGATGGCGCATATGGGCGGCATTTCGGTGGAAGGTGAACTCGGAGTTCTGGGCTCGCTCGAAACCGGCGAAGGCGAAAAGGAAGATGGCCACGGCTTTGAAGGCAAACTGTCCCACGACCAATTGCTGACCAACCCGGATGAAGCTGTAAAATTCGTCAAGGAAACCGATGTGGATGCGCTGGCCATCGCCATGGGCACATCACATGGTGCTTATAAATTCTCCCGTAAGCCAGATGGTGCCGTGCTCGCCATGAATGTCATCGAAGAAATCCACAAGAAGTTGCCGAACACGCATCTCGTTATGCATGGCTCGTCGTCGGTGCCTGAGGATTTGCAGGAAATCATCAACAAGTTCGGCGGCAAGATGAAGCCGACATGGGGGGTGCCCGTCTCTGAAATCCAGCGCGGCATCAAGCACGGCGTACGCAAAATCAACATCGACACCGACAACCGTATGGCGATGACAGGTGCCATCCGCAAGGTGCTGTTTGAGGATACATCGGAGTTCGACCCCCGCAAATATCTGAAGCCTGCGATGGAGGCGATGAACAAGCTGTGCATGGCGCGGTTCCAGGAATTCAACACGGCGGGTCAAGCGAGCAAGATCAAGAAGGTGATCACGGTTGCTGAGATGGCCAAGCGATATGCCAAGGGAGAGCTGGCGCAGAAGTTTGCTTGAAATCAATTTTTAGCTTGATCTCTTTCGTCAGCGCGCGGGAGGTCAAGCTTTCTAACGTCGTTTTCTGCGGAGTTGTTTGACCTGGTTGCCGCGATCTGCAGGCACTTCGAATTCGGCGTATCCTTTAACGGTTTCAATTTGACGACAAATTGTTGGCCACTTGATCAGAAGTAGGCTGCATTTTTTCCACAGGTCAAACTCATTATATGCTTTTGCGAGATAAAAGAACGGGACGCTTGCATTTTGATAAGCTGCGATCTCTTGGGGCGTTTTGTCAAAATAGTCTTGACTAACAACACCGACTACGTCGTGTTTATCGATCTCAGAGATCCATTTTTCATCTTTGACTTCGGTGTTGCCATAGATATCTGCGATGCATGTTGCACCAATACCGCGACCCTGAGCCAACTCATTTATGCCTCTCGAAAGGGCTGGAGGTAAATTGGCATCAAAGAGGATGCGGCGCATACATTATGCTGCCATGCGTTGTTCAAAACTCACAGCGTCCTTAACTTGTTTGGGCTTCAAGTTAAACATACCCGCAACAAGTTTCACGTTGCGGCCTTCAGTTTGCCAAGTGTGAAAAATTGCGCGAGTCCGAATGCTGGTATTTTCGATTATTGGTTTTCCCAGTGCAATTTCTGGGTTTAGTATCACGGAATTTTCACTGCCGCTTGGATGCCAAGCACGCGCAAATTTGTCGCTATAAACGAAGCCTTTGAAAAGGCTTTGGGTTATTATCCCTTCAAATTCATATTGAGACCTGTTCAAATTCAACATTTGCTGGTCAATTGCCTGCATAATGTCCTTGCGGTCAGTTTTGAACTCCAATCTTACAAACGGGTGCTTGTCCACACCCAAAATTTCGGATGCAAGTTTTGCCGCTTTCCGAATTGCAGGAAGTTTTACGCCTTCGGACATGAAAGCTTTGATGAAATGCAATTCCAACAGATCATGAAAACTCAGTGCTACCTTGTCTTCGATTATCGGTAATTCAGCTGGTACAACAGGTTCGTAAGTGTGACCTTCACTTGCTGTATAGCCATTCACCCATCTTCGTATGCGAGCTGCTTGCAGGCCAACGATATGTGCCGCCTCAGGGATACTATATATCCCAAGGCCAAGTAGGCTATCGTGTTTTGCGATCATGGACTTACATTAAAACAGGATTGAAAATGAAACAATCAACATCTTTTTCCACAAACCTCACCCCGCCCGCGCCGTGATCTTCAAATCCAGCGCACGCATCACCTTGAGGATCGTTGCAAATTCCGGATTGCTTTCCGCACTCAGCGCCTTGTAGAGGCTCTCGCGCGACAGTCCGGTTTTGCGGGCGACTTCGGTCATGCCCTTGGCGCGGGTTACTGTTCCCAAGGCGTGGGCGATGTAAGCTGGGTCTTCTGTTGCGAAGGCTTCCTCGATATAAAATGCGATGGCATCAGCATCGTCAAGATAATCAGCTGCATCGAAGAGTGTCGTTTTCAGCTTGGCTTTCATAATTCCAATTCCTTTGCCAAACGTTTGGCCAGTTTGATGTCGCGTTCTTGCGAGCCTTTGTCGCCACCGCACAACAGCACGATAAAAACATCTCCGTGCCGCTTGAAGTAAACCCGGTAGCCCGGGCCGATATGTATGCGAAGTTCGCTTATCCCGTCACCAACCGGAGCGACATCGCCCTCATGCCCAAATGACATCCTGTCGATTCGACTGGTGATGTGTTTCTTTGCAATGCGATCTCGAAGCTCGGCCATGAACCGCAGAAAATTCTCGGTTTTCTGAATTTCGATCTTGCGCGTATGTATCCCATGGACTACAAGTTGTCAACTTGAATTCAGGGGCTGCTTGGGTGGGGACTGTTTGCTCTTTCTTGCAAACTGTCCCCGATCTGTACTGCCACGGACGTTCAGGGACAGCTTGCGATGGAGCAAGCAGTCTCCTTTACTCTTTCAGCTTAGGAGTTTAAAATACGCGATTGAACTTGGCTACAGCCGCTGGGCTTGTTTCGTGATCATTCCCGTGATCCACCTGGATTTGATAGCGTAAACTTGCTCATGCCTGAAGGTCACACCATCCACCGCGCAGCCCGCGACCAGCGCCCCATGCTGGTGGGGCTTGTGCTTGATGTGTCCTCACCTCAGGGGCGCTTTGCCGAGGGAGCTGTGGCGATTGACGGGCAGCGTTGCATCAGTGTTGAGGCGTTCGGCAAGCATCTGATCTACAGATTTGAGAATGACTTTGCGCTGCATATTCATTTGGGCTTATTCGGCAAGTTTCGCACAGCTAAGCGCCCGGCGGCAGAGCCCAAGGGTGAAGTCCGTATACGGATGATCAGTGACACGCATGTTGTCGATATCAATGGTCCAAACACCTGCGAGGTGCTGGACACCGCCGAACTCTTGGCGCTGACAAGTCGCATCGGGCCGGATGTATTGCGGAAAGATGCCGACCCGGACAAGGCTTGGGCGCGGATTTCGAAGAGTCGTGTTTCCATCGGTCAGCTCTTGATGGACCAATCGGTGCTGGCGGGGATTGGCAACATCTATCGCAGTGAAATTTTGTGGCGGCAGGGTGTGCATCCGCAGCGTTTGGGAAACGCTATATCGCGGGAGGAATTTGACCGGATGTGGGCAGATGCCGTGCATCTTCTCGAAATCGGTGTCCGGAACAACGCCATCATCACTGTCGATGGTGTCAAAAAATCCGCAAGCAGATATGGTGAGCGCGTCAATATCTTCAACAAACCCCGCTGTCCGAAATGCGAATGCAACATCCGCGCCTTCGAAATTGCAACGCGCCGGGCCTTTGTGTGTGAGACTTGCCAGCCACCCGCTTGACCTGACACCCATTCCTGTCGCACAGTCTGGCGATATGACGGGAACCGACTATGCGCAAGCCTTCGCCAGTTGATACGGAAGTCATTGTCGTGGGGGCTGGCATTGCCGGACTTTACGCGGCTTATCTCCTGCAAATGGCCGATGTGCCATTTATGGTTTTGGAGGCACACGACACCTGGGGTGGGCGCATCCGGTCGCGGCGCGAAAAACAATCGCAATTGGGCTTGATGCTGGATGAGGGTGCAAACCTGATCAATTCCACCGATACGCTGGCCATAAAATTGATGAACAGGTTCAACATTTCCTACGTGCGGCGTTTGACGGCAGGCTCTCAGAGTATGCGTTATCTGCACGACCGCCAGCTTTACGACCAGGATGCTTTTGATCGCTTGTTGTATCGCGACAGTCGAACAGCGATCAATCACATCCAACATGATCAGGAACACTGGCGCACCGAAGAGGGACAGGACAACAATCCGATATATATCAATGAGAGTATCAAATCCTATCTTGATCGGATCGATACAGGCCCGGTTTTACGCAGCATATTGAAGTCATTCTTCTGGAGTGAATATGGCCGCGAGATTGAAAACCTGAATTTGCATGTGCTGTTTGACTATCTGGAAATTGATCTGGAAGGCCCGTGTTTCAAACTCATTCCAAATGTCGATGAGGCCTACACAGTGCCGGAGGGAACCGGGCAAATTACTGACGCTTTGGCCAAGGCAACGCGGGAGCATTTGTTTTTTGGCCATTGGGTGTCGCGCATTGATGACGGCGATGGCTTGGTGCGGGTAACTGCGACGAATACAATGGGCGATAGAAAGCAACTCGTTGCGCGGGAAATTATATTCGGTGCGCCCTTGCACAGCCTGGCCAAAATTGAGGTTTCTGTTTCGGGCATAACCCAGGAGGAATTGGCGCAGGCGCGGGCTGCGACTTATGCGCGAGGCACGAAGCTGCATTTGAAATTCAAGGCTGGTTTTGAGAAAGTCTACGACGACCGTGGCATCTTGCTGACCGATACAGGCGAACAAATCTGGATGTCGAGTGTGGGCCAGGGTGGCGCTGGTTTACTCACAGTGTTGACCGGGCCTGTGCCCGAAGGAGAACAGGCAACCGAACTGGCGGCTTCGCAAATCATTTCAATGCTGGATGGCATTGCACCTGGATTGCGAAAACTTTTTGTCGGCGTTGAGCGCAGTGATGCTCCATCAAGCTATTCCGGGTCACTTCGGCCCGGTGAAAAAGCCCATCTGACCTTCCATGAAGGCGGCCCCCGCTGGATCAGCATTGGCGAGGCCAGCAGCAGTGAATTGCAGGGCTATCTTGAAGGCGCTTTGCGCAGCGCCGAGGACGGGGTGACGCGCTATTTGCTGGAAAAGCGCGCCACCAAACGGGCTTAAGCCGATTTCACCAGTGACTTCACATCACCACGGGACTTGCCCGACATTTCAGAAATGCGGCGGTCCTGATTCATGACTTCGGTCAGCACGAATGCTTCAACATCTTCAGGGGCAACGCCCGCAGCATTGATTTTGCGGCGCGAACTTTTGGTGCCGTCTTCATAGATCACATCGAAGAAGACGAA
>CAXTLE010000068.1:0-11679 GCA_964244855.1 uncultured Aestuariivirga sp.
GTTGCTATATCTCGGTTGACTACAGGTGAGAGAGCCATGGGGTTATTCCTTTCCAGTTGGGCAGGGGCTATCCCCGACGCGTATAATGACGTCCTACAAGACAAACCTGACATGAAGCTGTCTTGAAAGACCAACTGCACAGGATCCAAAAACATTTTTTGAAAACCCTCTCAGATAGACTTTGCCGAAGGTTGGATAGGCGATGACACGACAACTGAAAGAAAGGCCAATCTTCGCCAACTCTTGCAATTTTCAGCAGCTGATCAAGAGATACTGGAATGTGTGTGACGGAAAGCACTGCTGGATGAGTTTGAATCAGCGAAACACGGTGCAATCAACCGGCGGAGCGAACTCAAAACTGGATAGAAGTTCGGGGCAAGGTCAGACAAGCAGCTGATGCATCTTGCGACTGCCACGCATATGCCTAAACGTTTTCCTTCCTAGAATTCTGGAGAACCTCACTCAAACAGTTTTTCGCCAGTCAAAACTTGCACTAACATCAACAATGTTTCTGCCAGCCGCTCATGTGATGCAAGTGGCTCAAAATGTTCGTGTGTGGCACTCATCACAGTCGGCAACAGTTCGGGACTAAGCCAATTCATTACGTCCGTGCTATTCATGCGTAAATTGCGCAGCAGAGAAAGCATGGTTTCACTTGCTCCTTCACTGTCAAGCAACAGCATTGAAAGACGGAAGACAGAATCCATGCTTTTGACGGTGAAGCGTGCATCGGGGGTTTCGGCCAAGAAATATTGCATCATGTAGCGCAGGGCAGAATCTGGCGCAGGCTGTGCAATATGGGCAATCTGTTTCTCACTGGACAAATTCGCTAAACCTGAAGATTTCAGAAGTGTTTCGATGAAGGCGTTTATGCCAGCGGGGCAGTCAAACTCCGGATCAGAAAATTCGGGACGCTGCAATGCTTCACCAATTTCCTTTAGTCTGGAGGGGGACGCAGGCGGCGCAGTCAACGCATTTGCAATGGCCAGCAAGGTATGACTGTTTCGGTTCGCTGGATCTTGCCCCTCCCACAAGTCTTGGGTGGTGGAGAGCAATTTAAGAAAATCCGAGCCACGCCAATTTTCATTTTTGCCCGTGTTCTCGACAATTTGGCGCAGGAAAGGCAACATTGATTCTGCGGTCGGACAATCAACCCGTATCATCGCCGCGATGTTGTTTAAACAGTGTATGTCCAATGCGCCGAGTTTTGTGTTTGGATTTTCGTTCATAAACTGCCGCAGGACAGGCCGAAGACCCAGTTCCGTCATCGAATACTGAAAAGACGCGAGCGGGTCCAAACCCATTTCCTGCCCTTCACGTATAGCCGCCTCGCGCAAGACCCTTGGGACTGCGGCCTGTTGTGAGGCACTTGGGATGTTAATTTTTCTACTTTCAACTGACCCTTGGTAAGAGAGCTGGCTGTCTGTCAAATCCTCCGCCGCACCTAACAACTCCAACACATTCAAGGGATGCTCAGACATTGCGACGCTTTGAAGCGTGCTGCTGATTTTCCGAAGCATGTCTGGTGACGACGGAGGCAGCATAAGCATATCAATTGTTGCCAGTAAATTCGTTGCATTCCTGCTGTCCAAACTTTGGCGTTCGAACAAGTCTTGCGTTGTCGCAAAGAGCTTGAATGGATCTGCAGCACGCCATTGACCACCACTTGCATTGCGCCGTATTCTGCACAACAGCTCAAATATAACGTCTGAGACCTGTTCGTGAGCTGGTAACAGTTTTGCTAAATTGTCGAGAGAGTTCAAGCAGAGTTCGCTGAATTTGCTTGATGGATTTTCGGTGATGAAATCACGCAATGCGGCCCGAACAGCAGGGTCAAGCGTGTAGAAGCGCATGGCGTGCGATGGGTCCAAACCCTTGTCATTGGCTTCTGAAATAACAGCCAAACGTGCAACTCTCTGAAAAGCGTTAAAATTGATGTCGTCTGGTTCTTCCGCACTCCCACCCGGCGCGTTCGGGCCAATGTTGCCGCCTCCACCAACGCCATTGTTGTTCTGGTCATCGCCGCCGTTTTGGTTGCTGCTGTTTGAATTTTTATCCGAACCACCACCACCGCTGCGCTGGTTTCCACCGCCCGATGAACCCCTGCTGTTCTGCTGACCACAAATGGCCGCCTCGGAACTCAGATGAGATGTGATACCGGTGGTGCCAAAGTCAGCGGAGGAACTAGTGCCAAATCTATTCGACACTTCGCCCTGTCGTAAACTGCGGGCGTGGAGGAGGCCCGCCATCGCGACGTCAGCGCTTCCTGCTGTGAATTGTGTTTGACCAAGATCGCGAAGGGACTCGAAACCAGTTGACTGCCCCGATGTCTGCCCCGTTTCCGACGAGTTCAAACCGCTTTTCTGCCCTGCGTCTTGCAAGTATGCCGTAACGCTCGCGTCACTATTGCTCGCAATTCTTTCTCGACTTATCACGTGGCCATTTGCAAATGTTATGCGCTCGCCATCTACATTCCTTGAGCGCTTGTCTCCATGTTTCTGGCCACCCTGTTCCTGATCTCGTTCACCTCGGCTTTGAACCTTTGATTTGCCGGTCTTAACGTACGCGTTCTTACCGTCGTCATCAGTGGTTCGTACGGCTTCGCCGGAACTGGCTTGCTGAGTCAACTTCGAGAAGTCACTGGTGGCTTTGTTATGCGTTGCCGCAGGCTTCGACGTTGCGGTATCTCGGTTGGATATAGTCGGAAAAGCCATCAGATTATTTTTCCTGTTTTTAAATTAAGGTATAACCCTGATGCCTAACAACACATCTATGAGACAAACCTTACTTGAAACTGTCCGGAAAGATTGGCTGAGCGTAAAAACTGGTGTTGGCGCTTTCGGAAAAGCTTTGCTCAAAGCTTGCACGGCCCGGGATTGGGCGAATTGTTAGACGACTGAAAAGGAAAGTCAGCATCGATATTCGCTCCAAATAACACCCAACTGAGCTTGCGACATGCAATATTGCAAGGCTTGTTTAACAGGCTTAAAAAACCTACCCCATCAATGCAGTCATTTCGGACATTGCATACTGCTGGATCTGAAGCATTTTAATGGCTTCTAGTAGTGTGTCTTGTGGTGAGCTTTCTTCAGGTGAGCGAGACACGGTGAGCTCGCGAATTAAGTCCAGCAACGTTTCTGGCTCACGTTCATGGGCTTCAAGTTGCCCAAACAAGGATGTTGCTGTAGCCAACAGAGTGGGTAGCATTTCAGGGCTAAGCCACTGCATCCCATCTGTTGTGTTGGCGCGCAAAGTAAGCAACATGGAAAGCAGGGTTTCAGCAGCAAGTGTTCTGTCAGGTAACATCTTCACCAGTTGGAAAATTGAATTCGCGCTTTGCAAGCTGAAGTCCGTGCCCGGTATTTCGTCAAGGAAATATTGCAGCGCGTTGTGCAAGTCAGAATCTGGATGCCAGTCCCCCGTGCTTAAACCATGCGTTCTAACAGACGGAGGCTGCTTGCCTGATGACCCCAACAAGGTCTCGATCAGAGTATTGATGTCAGCAGGATAAACAGTCTCAGGATCAGAGAATTCGCTTAGCCTGATACCTTGGCTGATCTCTCTCAAACTTGATGGCTTTGCTGGAGGTGCTGTTAGTGCGTTTGCGATTTCCAGCAAAGTGTTGGCATTCCTGTTCGATGGATCTTGTCGGCCCAAAAGGCTTTGCGTGACCGACAGCACTTTCACAAAATCTGAACGATGCCACTTCTCAGCCTCGCTTGAGTTTGCAAGTGGTTCAAAATTCTCGTAAAGCTGACGCAAAAGAGAAAGCATTGTCTCAGCGGTTGCGCCATCTGCAGGCAACATTGAAGCAATGCTATCTAGACATTTTATTTCTACTGCGCTAAGCGTAACCGCTGGATGTTCACTGAAAAATTGCCGCAGAGCAGTCCGCACTCCCAGAGCCGACGACGCATATTGTCGGGAGGTCAATGGGTCAAAACCCATTGTAGCCCCCTCTTTCATCAATGCATTTTGTATGAATTTGGGAACTGCAGCTCTGCTCGCAGAATTTTGTTGGGCGTCAAATTCATCGTTTTCCGGTCTTTCAAGCCTCCCACCGCTTACGTTCGGACTGATGTTGCCATCACCACGGCCACCAACAGTGTTTCCGCAATTTATGCCTTCATCGCTACTGCCGTTTGAATTTCTGCCCTGTTCACCACCATTGCCCCGTTGATTCCCACCGCTCGATGAGTCCCCGCTGTCTTGTTGGCCGTGTATGTTCGTTTCGGCATTCACAAAGGTGCTGGTCCCTGTAGGGCCAAAATCACCGGCGGACTTACCACCGGTTCTGCTGAATGCTTCACCCGAGCGGTGGCTTCGGGCATCGAAGGAGCGCGGTATCGCGAACACGACGCTTGCTGCAACAGGCATAACTTGGCCAGTACTGCGTGGCGGTTCAGAATCAGATACCTGCCCCGACGCCTCTCGAATCTCTGGCAACTTCAAACGAGTGTTTGGCGCCGTGGGCGGCAGATACGCCGTAACGTTTGCCTCGCTATTGCTCCCAAGTTTTACCCGACCTATCACGTGGCCATTTTCCAATGTGATGCGCACCCCATCGACAATCCGCGTGAGCCTGTCTCCATGTTTCTGGCCACCCTGTTCCTGATCTCGTTCACCACGGCTTTGAACCTTTGACTGACCTGACTTAACGGACGTGTTCTTACCGTCGCTGCTAGCGGTGCTTGCAGCTTCGCCGGCACGGGCTTGATGAGTCAACTTCGAGAATTCATTCGCGGCTTTGTTTTGTGTCGCCGGTGGGTTGGCTGTTGCAGTATCCCGGTTGACTATAGGCGAAATCGTCATCGGATTTTTATCCTTTTTACGCTGGAGCGGGGCATATATCCGTCTCTTTGAAAATACTTCTACAAAACTAACCTGACATGAAGCTGTCAAATGGTAGTTGAGGTGATGTGAAAAATGCGCAATCTTGTCGGGTGCTACTTTAACAACATCGTGCCTTTTCGGGATATCGCAACCTTTAATGTGAAAGCAGCAGCCAAGCTTCTCGCTAGCTTCAATACCACCAGCGCATTGGCGTGGCCAAAATAGAAACAAGTCTTAGCTTTCCGGATTGGAACTATTTTTGCCTACTTTCCTTTTTGCCAACTGCGCTTGGAGCCACATCATATGGCTTCATGATATCCTTATAGAGCAAATCGTTCGGATCATAGCTCGGATTCGGCGACATCCCTGCAAATGGAAGAATGTCCAGGCCGGATTGCATTTTTTTAATGCCCACGCCTTTGGTTCCGGCTGTTACATCGGGAGTGTTGGGGCTGATAACTGTCCCTTGAAAGGCTCTCCCTGGTCCGAAAACATATTCAGACATTCGAGCTACACTTACCGGGGTTGCGAAGAAAGAAATCGTCGCATCGATCGGGCTCTTGCGTTGGCTTGAAGAACCGAAATCAGTAAACAACTGCGGCTGAAAACTTGGGGTGTTTAAGGTTATAAATTCGTTGCTGGCCACATTTTTGGTTCCTGTGGTCATGCCAACTACCAAGTTTACATTGCCTGCAGCAGCAAGGTTCATCAGCCGCAAGCGGCCATTCGAACCCGCGGCCCAAGGCACTTGACCTTCCTGCCCCGGAAGAAATGTCGATGGAAGAAACTCAGGACCTGCTGACACATGCGTGTCAATCCAAAGTGAGGTTTTCGATCCGTATTTTGGATCGACAAATGGTGTGTCAACTTGAATGGCAGTGATCGGATTATTTTTAGGTTGGTTTATAATTTTACTCAACTGCTCAGCTTCCGGAGAAAGATTTTTTCCTTGTGAGTCAAACTGCAAGACACGAAAATTACCTGTCATCACACCAGCAGATATAGCCGCCACGCCCAGTGTGATGGACGCCTTCGTTGACTCGTTCAAAACGGCACCCACGGGAGACAGAAGGGCTTTACCGATGTTTCCTATTGCTGCCGTAGCTTCCACCGAAGTGCGAAGAATGGATTCAGCAGTTGTACTTCTCAGAAGGTTCAAATTTCCAATCTGCTCATTTGGAATATGGACCGCTGGGCTGCCAATTTGAAAGGAAATGCCCTTCCACGCGGAACCACTTGCAGCATTATCACTTTCCCGCGTCGCCAAATCTTGAGAAAGTCGAGTTTCCCCCAAAGTTTCAGAGGTTGCATGTCGATCATCAAATGAAGGCTGGTAATTGTCCGGTTTCGCGTTTTCCAGAATACGCGAAGCCAGAATTCCAACGACTACATCCTGTATTGTCTGATCCTTGCCAGGTATCGGAAAAGTGGTGGCTGCATTGATCAACGTATTTCGAATTGCATCTGATATCGCTTCCTTCCAAATATTGGCCTTTGAAAACGCTCGCTGTCGCGGCGCTGCAAATGTTGCGTTATCAATCATTGCACCTACGATATCGGCTGCCAACTGCTCAATTTCAGACTGCGCTACGCCTTGCCCACGGCCAGCGCGTTCCACAATCTGCGAGACAGCAGAACGAATGAACTTGTTGCCAAAGAGGCTAGGCAAAGCGATTTTACCGAATGTATCGACTGCCGATCCAAAGGTTTTTACTGTTGCGACGGCTATGTTTTTTGCAATCGCGACCGACAATTTGTCATCTTGGTTGTTTTCTGTGACGTGATCACGACGCTCTTCCAAAGATGACGGGTAGCTTTCGACAGTATCGCCGGATAAATTATGTCCAAGTTGATCAGGCGAAGGGCTATCCCCTATTTTTCTGTCAGCCTTGCTTGCCGTTTCCCCAAGTCGTGTGGTTCGAGTCAAGAGCACACGCGTTGGCAAAGAAGCGAGTTTGCCTGCTGCCGACAAATCTTGGTTGAGATGAGGCAGGACTTTTGGGTCCGACGCTCTTCCGCTTTCCGGCCTCATTTCAAGGGTCTTCGCTTTTGGATTCTGTGGTGAGGTCGCTTCGGTGCCCGCCGTATCGCTTGCCTTGTTTTGCGGTTCGCTTGTTCCCAGGTTCACCCGCAAGGTCACTCTGCCGCCTTCAGTCGTTACTCTCAGGCCGTTCGCGACTTTTACTTGCTTCCCCAGATGATGCTGGTCACTTTCATCTTTTCCATCGCGGTTTTGCATTTTTGACAAGCCTTGATTGATCGCATTTGTCAAACTATTTGCATAGTCACTGCGTTGTGCTTCGCCCTCGCGGGCTGCGTGCTTGGACGCCTTGTCAAACTGCTCGGCTGAGCCTTGTGACGGAGGCAAATTTGATGATCCAAAATTACCATGCAGTCGGTCTGCAGGTGTGAGAGCCATGAGAACCGTTCCTTCATTTGCTGACGGCAACACCAGCGCCGCTATAATTGAAAAGTTCTTAATCTCCTTCCCTGACAGGAAGCTTTCAGATGCAAAAACGATGTGTGTTTATGATCCGCACACAATTTCACCTCTTGAGCCGTGCAACAATTGCGTGGCACTTAACTTTTAGGGAAAGATTACACACCGGAGCCGGTATCTGTACCAACTGCATAAGCAACCGCGCGGACGTCGCAACAGATAACAATGTACTGCTTCATCAAAACGAGCATGCCGGAACCTCATCACTTAAAATATCTTGTTAGTGAAGTGTTAGCCATATTCTGCGAAAGTTCTTTGCAGGAATGGGACAGATTGTGTAAATATGTGTGTTTGTGCGGTAAATCGTCTTTTTGTGGTTGCGATTTTTTTTGCAGCCAGCTTGTCACTAAGCGGTTGTGGCGGACAACGGCTTTCTCAAACTACTGACGGTATGCGGACCGGTTCCATCGATGCCGCAAATTCACCTAATATCGCTGGTGCAACTGATGTCAGTTCAGAGACCTTTATAAAATTGGCCGAAGCGTCAGCTTCAAGCGGCGATTATGAGGCCGCGGACAAGGCTTTGGCGCGTGCCATTGAAATCGATCCCAAGTCGCTGGATGCTCATTTATCCCTCGCGAGATCGCTTCTGGACCAAGACCGGTTGGATGAAGCGCTCGACATGGCGACAAAGGCGCAACATTTAGACAAGGATAGCGCAGAAGCCCAATTGGTCATCGGCAAAGTATATTTTGCTCGCGGTCAAATCGAGCTGTCCAGACAGGCTTTTGAAAAAGCTGTTGCGCTGGATCCTAAAAACAGTGCTGCACTAAACGCGTTAGGGGTCACCTTGGACACCCAAGGCAATTACGCTGAAGCGCAACTCCTATACAAAAAAGCACTTGCGATTACACCTTCACTTACAGCGGCACGAAACAATCTCGGACTTTCCCTGGCGCTTGCCGGACATGCCCAAGACGCGATTTCCGCATTGCGAACAGCGGCCAGCACCAGGCAAAATGAGCCAAAAATAATGCAGAACCTCGCACTTGCCTACGCTTTGAACGGCGAAGAAGATAAGGCTACGGAGCTCTATCATCGATTTCTGCAGGAGGAAGACACTGCCGCAAACCTCCAAATCCTAGCGCCTCGTAAAGCAGCCCAAACCCCTGCATTCCAAGAATAGGAACAAATGCTATGTCAGGCGTAATCTCCTTTATCCGGTCAACTTTCATTCTTTTCGCAGCAAGCGTGGCTGTTCTGTCAAGCTGCGGAATTTCTGTTCGGGCTGATGACTTTACGGTTTTCGTCTCGGAGGGAGAGATGATTACTTTCAGCAGGCCTGTTAAGAACATATTTTTAGCTGAGAAAACAGTGGCAGACATTCAGGTGGCCGATGATCGTCGTGTATTTATTTTTGGACAAAAACCTGGTCGTACCACGCTTATTGCCTTGGATAGCCAAGGGCGAAGAGTTGCCAAGCATTCGATTGTCGTTACGTACAACAGCAAGGACTTGATGCGTCTTATTCGCAAGGACGTAGGGGACGTTCCAGTCGAGGTAATCTACACTGCAAAAGGCGCCATCCTTCGGGGATATGTCCAGACACGTGAAATGGCGGAAAAAATCAAAGGTCTAGCTTCGCAATACGGCGGTAACAGTGTCGAGTTTGTGGATCAGATAAAAGTCACTGGCTCAGAGCAAGTTCATCTCAAAGTTCGCGTCGCGGAAGTTTCACGTAACGTCGTCCGTGACCTTGGCATCAATTGGGATGCGGCGGCGTCTTCGGGCGCATTCGCTTTTGGATTGGCGACGGGCCGGCCATTTAAACTGCCTGGCGGTGGGATCTCCAGGCTTGGTTCAGCAAGCACTCTAAGTGGAGGGTTCAAATCCGGGGGCACAGACATAAATGCTGTGATTGATGCGCTAGCCTCTGATGGCCTTGTGAAAATTTTGGCTGAACCCAACCTCACGGCTGCGTCTGGGCAAAAAGCAACATTCCTTGCTGGCGGAGAGTTTCCAATTCCTGTGCCGCAACCGAACAATCAAGTTGGAGTGCAGTTCCGTCAATTTGGTGTCAGTCTTGAATTCACTCCGAAAATTGTTTCAGATGATATTATCAGTATCGCCGTACGTCCTGAAGTCAGCGACATTTCTTCTCAAGGTGCAACTGTTGTGAATGGTTCGCAAATTCCGTCGCTTACAACACGCCGCGTTGAAACCACAATCGAACTCGGCAGTGGTCAAAGCATTGTCATCGGCGGACTTCTGCAGAGCCGGACGCTCAACACGGTACAGAAATTCCCTCTGTTGGGTGAGCTACCCGTGCTCGGTGCGCTGTTTCGGTCAACAAGTTTTCAACGTAACGAGTCCGAACTGATCATCATCGTTACACCCTATATTGCACGACCCGCCGGAAGCCCCGCGGAATTGCAATTACCGACCGACTCTACATACCCGTCGTCGGACTCTGATCGCGTATTGCTTGGCAAGAATGAGCAGAACAAAAATGGCGCTGTCAGCGCAGGCGGGCTTGTCGTTAATGGTTCAAGGATCAAGGGTAATGCGGGCTTTATGTTTGACTGATAGACCTGTTTCACCAAGGTCAACTTTGGTACGCTTGTTGTCAGTATTGGCAACAGCCAGCGTAGTGACAGGTTGTGTTCCTTCATTCACCGAAGATGTAACGCCAGAAATGACGTTGGCCAGCACGCGGACGTGGCATGAAATGTCACAGGCCAGGCTTGCCCATATGTCAGAACAGGAATTGAATGAATGGTTCAGGTCAATCGCATTGCCATCTCGCGCAACCAGACCTGAAAGCCTCAGGGTAACGGCTTTTGGGCCCTGGAATTCCCGGCGCCAAACCATTTTGAAGCATGAAGCCGCGCGCATGGGGATACCTCAGAAGTCGCTGCGTTTCGAACGACACAAGTTTAATGACGGACATCCACAACCCGCTATTCTTATTGAAAAGACCATCGTGGTCTATGCAGGCTGCCCGCCCCGGGACGAAAGCAACCCCGCCGCGATGAATTCCCAAATGCTCCCACAACAACTCGGTTGCAGCACCGTCGCCAATCTCGGCCGCATTGTTGCAGACCCCGCGGATCTCAGCCAATGATGTCGTGGAAAGTTTCACCGTCACCGGAAGGCGATGCTGCCTTTACAGCGCAGGACGAAAGTGTAAAATTGATGGATGGCAATATGCCGTTGAAAGCAAACAGTGGAAAGACAACTATGGTTCTCCGAACGTCCGGGGTTGCACTGCTCGCATTGGTTCTCTTTGGGGCGACAGCGGTGTCCGTTCAGTTTTTACTGCCAAATCAATCATATTCAAAAGATGCATGCACTGACACACCCGGCAAAACAGTTTCTGCCTGTGCTTCAAAGAAAGGGGTGGACACTGCTGCTCCCGTGGCTATGCCGCCTCAGAATACAAGTGTGCCCGATCCCGCGACAAGCAAGCCCAAGCAGCAAACTGTGGATAGCGAAAACGCATTTGGTTTACGTGAAGGAATTTATGACTACATCGTGATTGACCAGGACTTGTCTGTAGCGCTGTTGGAATTTGCGCGTCATTTCAAATTGCAAATTGAGATTGACAAAGAAGTGCGCGGCAGGTTGCGGGATCGCTTGCCACCCTCCACGGGCGAGGAGTTTCTCAATCAACTCGCTGAAGAAAATCAGTTTGATTGGTTTTTTGACGGGCAGGTTCTGCGTATCACACCGTTGCGCCAAACCACGACACGCATCGTCAATACCCAGACAGTCGAGATCAAGGATCTTCGCGCAGCGCTTGGACGTTTGGGCATCAGCGACAGGCGCCATCCGTTGATGGTGGACGAGTTGACCGGTTTGATCAAGCTTTCAGGCCCGCCTCAGTTTATTGCTGTTGTTGAGGCGACAATTGACGCCATGAAAAAGAAAAAAACCGCTGTTGTAGAGGCCCCGGATTTACGTCCCGCACTTGAGGATACCCCCACTATTGCTCCGGTTGTTGCTCCAGTTGCTGAGCCAACAGTTGCGCCAGATTCTATAGAAGAAAACATACCGCCGCCGAAACCCGCCAAGTCGGTCATCGTTCACCGGGGTTCTGAAACGACAGAGGTTCAGGTCGAATAGCTGGAGGGTTTGATAGAATTTTGTTCGACGATTGCAATTCAATGTGATCTGAGTCTGTTGTGCTGCCTTGCTGAACTGAGCTGCTGTCCTATGTGCCGCTGGCGAAGGTTAAGACGCTACTTGCGCGTGTGGATTGGCTAAGGGTGTAAGCGCCATCAGAACAGATCGTTCTTTTCAGGCGTGTCGTTCGAACGGCAGCAAATCTCAGGCCGCAACAACACTTTTGCTGGACAGTGTGCCTGACAGGAAGCTTGTAGACGGCGTGAAAATGCAGGGGATAG
>CAXTLE010000069.1:0-11624 GCA_964244855.1 uncultured Aestuariivirga sp.
GGCTGGGCACGCGTCGCGTCATCCTCACCGAGCACAAGTTCTTTGCGGTAAGCGGCTTCAACACGCTGATTGCGGAATTCAAGTCCCGGAAGTTTCATACCGATCAGCGAGATTAATCCAGTACCAAACAATGACCATAGGAGCGAGGCAGTCACCAGAGGGTATGGGATGCTTCCAATGATTGGAACATCACTTACAAAAGATTCCAGTCCGTGCAACACGGGCAAGAACGCGATGAGTGTCATGATAGAGTCAATGAAGTTGACTCCCAATCCTTCCATCGTCGAACTGAAACGCATGGTATCGTCCTGCACACGCTGAGAAGCACCTTCGACGCCCCGTAGCTTATCCCAGTTTTCCATATAAAAATTATTCATCGCCTGACGCCAGCGGAAATTATAGTGGCTGACAAAGAAGCGCGTCATTGCTCCCACAACCACTGCCATGCATGCGATCGTCAGGAATATCCAAATCTGGCCCACATATTCCGACAAGGGTGTGGGTCGCGATTTGGAAGCCGATGCCTGGATCAGATCATAGAACGGGCCATACCACGCATTGATCGCCACGCTAACTTCAACCTGATAATACGTTACGAAAATGATCAATGCGGAACCCAGCACCGACCAGATAAAATAGCGATGCGGGTGCAGATACCACCAAACTGTTGAGAACAGCGCCACGATCAAAGCATAATAGGCATAAAACCAAACAAACGGCTTTGACCAGAACACCTGCACTCCGATTTCCGCTTTTTGCTCTAGCAGAAGTCCCCATCCGATGGACACACCTAGAGGTTTCCACACAAAGAACCAAAAAAGCACGCAAGCCAAAGCATAGATGATAGCCGACCAGAAAAATGGCTTCGGACTCGGAAAGAACGACTTGAACATCTGTTTTGCTTTCGTGCGGGCTTTGGCCCTATTGAATCGGGTGGGACATTAGTCTGAGGCTATCGTCCGGGGCAACTGACAAAACTGTAGGGAATGCGTGATTTATCCGGGAGAGTTGAATGGGGCGATTGCCGCTTGGCTGGCCACAAGCGGTCAGGGCGGGCTTGTGGCGAAGACGGCGCAGTTGAGTGCAAGCTATCGCAAGGGGGCCAATTCCAGCAGTATTGACCTTGCGGCCTATGTGGTGTCGCGGGTGCCCGCCACCTTTGCCGCCAATGTGAAAGTGCATGAAGCGCTGGCGCAGGCTATGCTGGAATTCGCGCCGCGATCCGTGCTCGATATTGGGGCTGGTCCGGGGACTGCGAGTTGGGCGGCGCTGGCCCGATGGTCCAGCATCACGTCAATCACCCAATGCGAACAGGACCAATCCTTCGCCTGGCTTGCGGCGAAGTTGAATGCGGAAAGTGGTTTAGACGCGTTACATCAAACTAGACTGATACAAAAATCCGAAGCAGGCTTGGCGTCTGACATCAAAGCAGAACTGATCATCGCATCCTACATGCTGGCGGAATTGCCGCTCGATACGATGCCGCAAGTGGCAAAACGATTGTGGGACAGAACTGAAGTCGTGTTGCTGCTCATCGAACCTGGCACGCCGCAAGGCTTTGCGCGGTTGCGTGCCATTCGCGAGACGTTGTTAGGGCAGGGGGCATTCGCAATTGCTCCGTGTACGCATCAAAATATTTGCCCGATGGCTGGCAGCAATTGGTGCCATTTCAAAACCCGGGTGCAGCGTTCGCGCGAACACATGCATGCGAAACAGGCGACAGTGCCATTTGAGGACGAGTCTTTCAGCTATCTGGTACTTTCACGAAAGCCGGTGGCGCAATCCGGTGGCCGCATTGTCGCACCTGTCTCCATCAACAAAGTTGCAGCCACACTTCCACTGTGCCGCAGCACTGGCCTTCATGACGAAATCATTGCCAGCCGCGACAAGCCTGCCTACAAGCGAGCCAGGAAAACGGGCTGGGGCGCTGTGTGGGAGTGATGTCACGTGAACTTTGAAATCGTGCAGGCCAAGGCTTGGGCTTATCTCGACATCCTGAAAGGCTGGCTCGCCAGCCCGCAGTTTTATGCACAAGTGATTGCCGTCATCGGGCTTTGGGTGGTGGCGAAAATCATTGCGCGGCAGGTGTTGAAACGCACATCAATGCTGCGCGAAGAACCCATGGAAGGCCGTTTCCTCCGCTACCAAAAACTGCTGTTCTCTTGCCGCAATCTGGTGGAGCCCTTGATATTCGTGGCCTTCATGGCCGCCGCCAGTTCCGTGGCAGACGCAGCACTGGGCGCAAGCTGGCTTATTCGCATTGCGCAAAGTCTGGCGCTGGTGCGACTGTTGCATGCGGTGATCATGCGCTTCCTCACGCATCCCGTGATCAATGCCGCTGCCCGCTGGATCGTTCTTCCCATCGCGGCGATTTATGCGCTGGGATACTTCACCCAATTCACAGATGCATTAGACAGTATCGCCTTTCAGGCCGGCAACATTCGCATTTCCCTGTTGGCCCTGTCGAAGGCGGCGCTGTTCGGTGGCATATTGTTCTGGTTGGGACGAACCTCGTCGAATGCAGGGCAAAAGGTCATCCGCGATCAGCAATCGGTTGATGTGCAAACCCGCGAATTGGCAGCCAAGGCACTGGAACTTTTGGTCTTCGCCATTGTCGGATTGTTGCTGCTGAACATCCTCGGCCTTGACCTTACAACCCTTGCTGTCTTCGGTGGTGCCTTGGGTGTGGGCCTTGGTTTTGGCTTACAACAAATCGCATCGAACTTCATCTCCGGCATTATCATCCTGCTCGAACGCTCGCTGAAAGTCGGCGACTACATCGAATTGGAAGATGGTCGCACCGGCACGTTGCGCCAACTCAACATGCGGTCTTCGACGCTGGAGACCTATGACGGCAAAGAGATCATGGTGCCGAATGAAAAATTCATTACCACGCGCTTTGTGAACTGGACGCGGGCTGATCCGCGGCAACGTTATGAAGTGCCGTTTGTGGTGACCTATGACACTGACTTGCACAAGGTGGTGCCACTCATCGAAAAGGCCATCAGCACTCATCCAACAGTATTGCAGGAGCCTGAAAAAGTCAGTTGCGAACTCAAGAAATTCGGCGATTTCGGTGCGCATTTTGCGGTTAAGTTCTGGGTCAATGGCATTGATGATGGTCCCAACAACTTCACATCAGATGTGCATTTTCTGGTCTGGGACGCGCTGCAAAAGGGTAAGATAAAACTCGCGACGCCACATCATTCTGTGGCGATCATGACCGGTGATCTAGCGATTGGAAAATGAAATGAGACGCTTGATATCTTCCGATTCAAAATTTGAAACTGAAATCGCCTATTCCCGCGCGGTGGTGCAGGGAGGGTGGTGCTTTGTGGCGGGCACTACAGGTTTCGACTACGCGACGATGATCATCTGCGACGAGGTGTCGGAACAGGCGGAACAGACCTTGAAGAATATCGACGAGGCCTTGAAGAAGGCAGGCTTTGCAATGCGTGACGTTGTGCGGGTGCACTATATTCTTCCGCATGCGGAAGATTTCCCGGAGACCTGGCCGGTTCTGCAAAAGTGGTTCGGCGATGTGCGCCCGGCGGCGACAATGTTTGAGGCGGGACTGGCAGACAAGCGCATGAAAATCGAGATCGAAGTGACGGCGTTCAAGGGGTGAGATATCCGAAAATCAAAAAAAGGCGGAAGCTTGTAAGCTCCCGCCTCATGAAGTCATTCTAGCGGCATCTTGACCGATTTCGGCTCATAGACGCTCACCCTCCCCAGACCTGGGTTACACCCTGTGCAATCTTGGTCTTGTTATTCTTGTAGCGGGAAGCTGCCGTAAATTTTCGCATTTGCCAAGTTAAATTTGGCGACAATGTGATGTCATATCTGATTCAAATTAAAGTTGTGCGCGGTCATTGCTTGAGTTGCGGCTGTAAATCCTTAAAAGGGCGAGGATTCTATCGCATTCAGGGATTCTCATGCGCCTTTCCCAATATTTTCTGCCCATCCTCCGTGACGACCCCAAGGAAGCCGAGGTCGTGTCCCACCGACTCATGCTGCGCGCCGGCATGATCCGGCAGGAAGCGGCGGGCAGCTATTCCTGGCTGCCTATGGGTTTCAAGGTGCTGAAAAAGATCGAGCAGATCGTGCGCGAAGAACAGAACCGGGCAGGGGCCATCGAAGTGCTCATGCCCACCCTGCAATCGGCAGACCTGTGGAAGAAGTCTGGCCGTTACGACGCCTATGGCAAGGAAATGTTGCGCGTCAAAGACCGTCATGACCGCGAGATGCTCTACGGCCCCACCAACGAGGAAATGATCACCGACATTTTCCGTTCCGGCATCCAGTCGTATAAGGACGTGCCGCGCAATCTTTATCATATCCAGTGGAAATTCCGCGATGAAGTGCGCCCGAGGTTCGGTGTGATGCGCGGCCGTGAGTTCTTGATGAAGGATGCGTATTCTTTTGACGTGTCGCGCGAGGCTGGTCAGCATAGCTACAACAAGATGTTCGTCAGCTATCTCAAAACTTTCGCGCGCCTTGGTTTGAAAGCAGTGCCGATGCGCGCCGATACCGGCCCTATTGGCGGCGATGACAGCCACGAGTTTTTGATCCTTGCCCCTACGGGTGAAAGCGGTGTTTTCTTGGATCGCGATTTTTACGATATGGATTGGTCGACTTTCGAAGTTGACTATGATGACGTCACTGCAGTCGAAAAAGTAGTGAAAACATTTACTTCAAAATATGCTGCCACGGACGAAAAACATGATCAGGCAGATTTTGAAAAACGAGTTCCAGAAAGTCATCGCTTGTCGGGGCGTGGCATTGAAGTCGGGCATATCTTTTTCTTTGGCACAAAATATTCTGATCCCTTGGGCTGCACCGTGCAAGGGGCAGATGGGAAAGTTGTTGCGCTCCAATCAGGCTCTTATGGTATCGGTGTATCGCGTTTGGTGGCGGGTATCATTGAAGCATCTCATGACGCCGCAGGGATTATTTGGCCCGAAACAGTGTCTCCGTTTGATATTGGTTTGATTAATCTCAAGCAGGGCGATTCTGTGGCCGACGAGACCTGCAAAACCATCTACAATGCGTTGACAAAGCAAAACAAGGACGTGTTGTACGATGACCGCAACGCGCCGGGTGGTGCCAAGTTCGCAAGCATGGACTTGATTGGACTGCCTTATCAAATCATCATCGGACCGCGTGGATTGAAAGAAGGCAAGGCAGAAATCAAGTATCGCAAGACTGGCGCGAAAGCGGAGATATCTATTTCAGACGCCTCAGACTTCGTAAAGTTTCCCAAGTTTGTAACCGCTTGATGGATATCGCCTGCGGAAACACCCCCTCCCGGCTTCGCCGTACTCCCCCAGCTTCGCTGAGGGAGAAAAGAAAACCTTTCTCACTCGGCCTCTCGGCCGGGGGAGTACCCCGAAGGGGGGAGGGGGTGTTTCCACATACTCCCACTACAAAATGACCCAATCCCTCCCTGACACGCGACCCTTCACCGGGTTCGAATGGAAAATCGCCCTGCGTTATCTCCGCGCGCGGCGGAAGGAGGGTGCGGTGTCTGTCATCGCACTTTTCTCTTTCCTCGGCATCATGCTGGGTGTGGCAACCCTCATCGTCGTCATGTCGGTATTCAACGGCTTTCACAAGGAACTGCTCGACAAGGTGCTGGGCTTCTCCGGCCATGCCACAATCTACGATCCGCAATTTGAACCTGTGCAAGACGCGGATGGCATCAAGGCGCGTCTCGCCAAAGTGCCGCATGTGGTACAGGCGGTGTCACTTGTCGAAGGCCAGGTTATGGTGTCTTCCACCAAGAACGCGACGGGTGCTTTGGTGCGCGGTGTGGGTGAAGACGACATTCAGAAACTCAAAAGCTTGAACAATGAAAACCTGCGCACCGCCATCAGCAACCCCGGCGGCCTTGACAAGGAACCGAGCTTCAAGGGCTGGGACAAGTCGGACGGCGTTGCCATTGGCGAGCGCATGGCGTGGAAGCATCAAGTTGGATTGGGCACCACCATCACACTGATTTCACCGAATGGTCCCGACACGGTGATGGGTTCCACACCACGCATCCGCGATTATCCCGTCGTCGCCATTTTCAAAATGGGCATGTCTGAATATGACGAGAACGTGGTCTATATGCCAATCAAGGAAGCGCAGGATTTCTTCGCTTCGGAGGATGGTGTGACGGGAATCGAGCTTGACGTGGATGATCCCGAGGCAATTCAAAGTTATCTCGGCGACATTCGCGCTGCCGCTGGTAAAAACCTGATGATCCAGACCTGGAAGGATCGCAACCAGGCCTTCTTCAGCGCCCTCACGGTGGAGCGCAATGTATTGTTCCTTGTGGTCACCATGGTGGTGTTGGTGGCCGCACTCAACATTGTCTCCAGTCTTATCATGCTGGTGAAAGACAAGAGCAGGGACATTGCAATCTTACGCACCATGGGGGCCACGGCAGGCTCGATGCAGCGGGTGTTTTTCATCACGGGCGCGATGATCGGTGCTGTGGGAACTTTTGGCGGCGTCTTGCTGGGCTTGTTGATCGCATTGAATTCGGAAAACATCCGCAAGCTCATCCAATGGCTATCCGGCGTGGACCCCTTCAATGCTGAACTTTATTATCTCGCCCAATTGCCGGCGCGTGTTGAACCGGTGCAAGTACTGATGATCACATTGCTCTCACTCGCCCTTAGCTTCCTCGCCACACTCTATCCGTCATGGCGTGCCGCCAAGCTCGATCCGGTTGAGGCACTGCGTTACGAATGACATTGAAACCCGCCCTTGAACTGAAAGACGTCACCCGGGTCTATGGGCAGGGAGATGCGCAGTTGCGCGTCTTTGACGGCCTGTCAATTACTGTGCATGCAGGCGAAGTCGTCGCCCTTGTCGGCCAATCCGGATCCGGCAAATCCTCGTTGCTTCACATTGCGGGCCTGCTCGAGAAACCAACCTCCGGCGAAGTCTTCATCGCGGGCCAGGAATGCACCACACTTGATGATAAAGCCCGCACGCGCATTCGCCGTATTGGTGTGGGCTTCGTCTACCAGTTCCATCATCTGCTGCCCGAGTTCTCCGCACTTGAAAACGTTGTCATGCCGCAACTCATCGCAGGCGCATCGCAAGCCGAAGCCGAAATCCGCGCCAGGGATTTGCTGGGCCGTCTGAAACTCTCGCACCGCCTCGAACATCGTCCCGCTGAAATGTCCGGCGGCGAACAACAACGTGTTGCCATCGCCCGTGCATTGGCGAACCGTCCACTCTTGTTGTTGGCAGATGAACCGACAGGCAACCTCGACCCCGATACCGCAGCTCTTGTGCAAGCCGAATTCATGCGCCTGATCCGGGAGGAGGGCCTGGGCGCCCTCATCGCCACCCACAACTTCGACCTCGCGCGAAACATGACGCGCACCACGGTATTGCAACATGGCAAATTGGTGGACGCTTAGCCTTCTGGCATTGGCACTGGCGGTTCCAGCCGACGCCGCTACCAAGCCGGATCGCAAGGTCTTTGCCACATCGATCTGTGCTGCCATCGACAAGGCATCGATTGAGCACAATCTTGACCGGGTCTTCTTCACAAGACTACTGTGGAAAGAGAGCCTGTTCGACCCCAACGCCGTGAGTCCCAAGGGTGCTCAAGGACTGGCGCAATTCATGCCGGATACGGCAGAACGCCGGAAACTGGCTGATCCCTTTGATCCCTTGTCGGCCGTCGGCGCTTCCGCGTCCTTCCTCGCCGATCTCAAAAAAGATTTTGGAAACCTGGGCTTAGCAGCAGCAGCTTACAATGCAGGTGAAGGCCGTATTGCGCGTTGGCTTGCGGGCACCAGCAGCTTACCCGACGAAACCGAAGATTACGTGGCCTATATCACCGGCAAAATCGCCGATGAGTGGAAAGACAAAACGGCCAATCATGCCATGCCGGCCCTTGGCAAAACCGGAGACTTCACCAGCCAATGCATTGCGCTGGCATCGCGCGAAGTGAACCCCACCAGCGGTGTTTCCCGTGGAAAATCACAGCCTTGGGGCGCCTTGCTGGCAGCTGACTTCAACGAAGGCCGCGCACTCGGCATGTTCAAACGTCTGAAACTTCGCTTTCCCAAGGTGCTGGACGGTGCTCAACCCTTCGTTATGCGAAAGCGGAACCTCTCCCGCGGAACCCGCAAGATGGCCTTCGTGATGGTGGGTGCCAAAACACGCGAAGCTGCTCAGGAAATTTGCGTGAGATATACAGCAGCCGGACTGCCCTGTGTGGTCAGAAAAAACGGGTGATAACAGTTTCAACCCGCCACCTTTACCCACAAGATTTGTGATAGCTTAGACCTGACTCAAACCTTCTCCCTCCCCCCTGTGGGGAGGGCCGGGGTGGGGGTCGCTCCGCTGGTTGAGCAGTGATCTTGTCAAATACACTAAGACCAACCGACCCCCACCCCGACCCTCCCCACAAGGGGGAGGGGGAAGTAGATAAAATGCCAAACGCCCCCCAATTCATTCACCTCCGCGTCCACTCCGCCTACTCGCTCTCTGAAGGCGCTGTGCAGGTCAAACAGATGGCCACGCTCGCGGCCAGGAACGCCATGCCCGCCGTCGCCATCACCGACACGGGCAATCTTTTCGGAGCGCTCGAATTTTCTGATGCCATGATGGAAAAAGGCATTCAGCCCATCATCGGCATGTCGCTGAAAGTCGACTTCGCCATTGCCGATGGCACGCCGCAGAAACAACACACAGGCCTCAAGCAGTTCCACTCCCTCGTGCTGCTGGCGCAGAACGATGTGGGCTACAGCAACATGATGCGCCTCACCAGTCGCAGCTTCCTTGATATAGCGCCACAAGACGAAGCGCATGTGACATGGGAGCTTTTCAGTCAGTGTACGGACGGAATCATTTGCCTGACAGGCGGACCCTCTGGACCCTTGAACGCTGCACTCCTGCAAGGGCAGGTGCCACTCGCGCGAGACACCGCCCAACGCTTGTTCGATCTCTTCGGAAACAGACTCTACATCGAATTGCAGCGCCACAGCCTCGATACCGAACGGGCCACCGAAAAAGGCCTCATCGAAATCGCCTATGACCTTGGCATTCCCCTCGTCGCCACCAACGAAGTTTTCTTCTCAGCCCCCGATGACTATTCCGCTCACGACGCCCTGATCTGCATCGCCGAAGGGGCCGTCGTCGCCGCCGATGAACGCCGCCGTTTGACGCCCGAACATTATTTCAAATCGCAAAAGGAAATGGCAACGCTGTTTGCTGACATTCCCGAGGCGATTGAAAACACTATCGAAATTGCGATGCGTTGCGCCTATCGCGTGGAAGGCCGCAAACCAATTTTGCCGCGCTTCGGTGATGGCGATGAACCTGATGAATTGACGCAACAGGCCAAAGCAGGCCTTGATATTCGCCTCGCCTCAACCGGCTTTGCCCCTGGCATGACGCGCGAAGATTACGACAAGCGTCTGGACTTCGAACTCTCCGTCATCATCAAGATGCAATATGCGGGCTACTTCCTCATTGTGTCGGACTTCATCAAATGGGCCAAGGCGCAGGACATTCCCGTAGGGCCGGGCCGTGGCTCGGGGGCAGGTTCCCTCGTCGCTTATTCAACTATGATTACCGACCTTGATCCGCTGCGTTTCAATTTGCTTTTCGAACGCTTCCTCAATCCAGACCGCGTGTCCATGCCCGACTTCGATATCGACTTCTGCCAAGACCGCCGCGATGAAGTGATTGACTACGTGCAGCAGCGCTATGGCCGGGAAAGTGTGGCGCAGATCATCACCTTCGGCAAATTGCAGGCCCGCATGGTCACGCGCGACGTGGGACGCGTGCTGCAACTGCCTTATGGGCAAGTAGACCGCCTCTCGAAAATGATCCCGATGAATCCGGCAGCACCCGTAACACTGGGGCAGGCCATCGAACTCGAACCGCGCCTGCAAGAAGAGCGGGATCGCGACCCTGCTGTCAAAGCCCTTTTCGACATTGCGTTGAAACTCGAAGGCCTTTACCGCAACGCCTCCACCCATGCCGCAGGCATCGTCATCGGTGACCGCCCGCTGGAACAACTCGTGCCGCTCTACCGCGACCCACGCTCGAGCATTCCCGCCACGCAATACAATATGAAATATGCGGAAAAAGCTGGCCTCGTGAAGTTCGACTTCCTTGGCCTGAAAACCCTGACAGTCATCGACAAGGCCCAACGCCTCATCCGCCGCCGTGTACCGGATTTCCACGCAAGCAAAATCCCGCTCGACGATGGCCCGACCTTCGCCATGTTGGCACAAGGTGAAACCATGGGCGTATTCCAGCTTGAAAGTGCTGGCATGCGCGACGCCGTACGTGCCATGCGTGCCGACCGTTTTGAGGATTTGATTGCCCTCGTGGCACTCTATCGCCCCGGCCCCATGGCCATGATCCCCACCTATTGCGCACGTAAGCTCGGCAAGGAAAAAGTAGAATACCTGCACCCGTTGATGGAGCCGATCCTCAAGGACACCTTCGGCGTCATAACCTATCAGGAACAGGTGCAGCAGATTGCCAAGGACATGGCGGGCTTTACTGCTGCCGCCGCCGACCTCTTGCGCCGCGCTATGGGCAAGAAAATCCAGAAAGAAATGGACGCCCGTCGCGAAGATTTTGTGAAGGGCGCTTTGGGCAATGACATCACGGCTGAACTCGCCAATAAAATCTTCGACGCCTGCGCCAAATTTGCCGAATATGGATTCAACAAATCCCATTCCGCACCATATGCTTACATCTCATATCAAACCGCTTACCTGAAGGCGAATTACCCCGTTGAATTTCTCAGCGCGTCGATGACACTGGATATGGGCAACACCGACAAATTGATGTTGCTGAAACAGGAAATCCAACGTCTTAAGCTCCCCATCGTGCCGCCTTCGGTGAACGCCTCAGGTGTAGAATTCGGCGTGAAAGACGGCGCCGTTGTTTACTCACTTGCGGCGCTCAAAAATGTCGGCGGCGGTGCCGTCCAGCACATGGTGGAAAAGCGGGAAGAAGCCGGCCCCTTCAAATCCCTCGCCGACTTCGCCCGCCGTGTCGATGCCAAAGCCCTGAACCGGCGCGCCATGGAAAGCATGGTCAAGGCCGGGGCTTTTGACGGGTTGTCGCCCAACCGCGCCCAGGTCTTCGAAGCCATCGACCAGATCATCGGTTTGTCCAACCGTGCCAGCAACGAACAGGCCGCAGGACAAAACGACATGTTCTCAGGCGGTGCGGTGTCAGCCCCCGAACTCAGTTTGCCGAAACGTGACAACTGGTTACCCATGGAAAAACTGGCGCATGAGTTCGAAGCCGTGGGTTTTTATCTGTCGGGTCACCCGCTCGACGAATACGCCGCATCGCTGCGTCGCATGCGCATCGACAGCTATGCCGAGTTTGCTCACAAGGCGCGAACCGACGGCACCAAAGCGGCGCGTCTCGCAGCCACAGTCACCCATCGCCAGGAACGCCGTTCGAAAGCCGGTAACCGCTTCGCCTTCATCGGGTTTTCTGATCCCACAGGCCAGTTCGAAGCCATCTGTTTTTCCGACACACTGACGGCTGCCCGCGAATTGCTGGAACCCGGCACATCGCTCATCGTCAGCGTCGAAGCCGATGTTGAAGCCGACGAAGTGAAACTCCGTCTGCAA
>CAXTLE010000070.1:0-11499 GCA_964244855.1 uncultured Aestuariivirga sp.
TCCAGCTCGACAAGGACTATATCGTCAAGGACGGTCAGGTCATCATCATCGATGAGTTTACAGGCCGCATGATGCCGGGTCGCCGATTCTCGGAAGGCTTGCACCAGGCACTCGAAGCCAAAGAGCATGTGGCGATCCAGGCCGAGAACGTGACGATGGCCTCAATCACCTTCCAGAACTATTTCCGCCTCTATGAAAAGCTGGCGGGCATGACCGGCACAGCCTTCACCGAAGCCGAAGAATTCATGGACATCTATAATCTGGATGTCATGGAAATTCCAACCAACGTGCCTGTGGCGCGCTTGGATGAGGATGACGAAGTCTATCGTAGCCAGGCCGAAAAATTCGTCTCCATCGGCAACACCATCAAGGAAGCCCGCGAACGTGGTCAGCCGGTTTTGGTGGGCACCACGTCGATCGAAAAATCTGAAACACTATCTGGCATTCTGAAGAGCCAGGGCATTGAGCATAACGTGCTGAACGCCCGTTTCCACGAACAGGAGGCAACCATCGTGGCGCAAGCCGGTGCACCGGGCGCGGTGACCATCGCCACCAACATGGCAGGCCGCGGAACCGACATTAAACTCGGCGGCAATGTTGACATGATCATCGCGACACAACTCGCCAACATGCCGGAGGGCAAGGAACGCGACGCCCGCATCCGTGAGATCACAGCCGAAGTCGAAGTCAACAAGGCAAAAGTTATCGCGTCCGGTGGTCTCTTCGTCATCGGCACCGAACGCCATGAAAGCCGCCGCATCGACAACCAGCTGCGCGGCCGCTCCGGCCGTCAGGGTGACCCTGGCCGCTCACGCTTCTATCTTGCCCTTGACGATGACCTGATGCGCATTTTCGGATCGGAACGTCTCGATTCGATGTTGCAGAAGCTTGGTCTCAAGGATGGCGAAGCCATTATCCATCCATGGATCAACAAGGCGCTGGAAAAAGCCCAACAGAAAGTCGAAGCCCGCAACTTCGACATGCGCAAGAATATTCTGAAATTTGACAACGTCATGAACGACCAGCGCAAGGTTATTTTCGAACAGCGCATCGGCCTGATGCGCGGCGAGGAAATTGCCGAAACCATCGACGACATGCGCCATGACACCGTGTCCGAACTTGTGACCAAACATATTCCAGAAAACGCTTATGCTGAACAATGGAACGCCACAGGCTTGCGCGAGGATTTGCGTCAGGCCGTAGCGGTCGATTTCCCTGTGGACGACTGGGCCAAGGAAGACGGCATCGCCGATGAGGAAATCAAGGAACGCGTCACTAAGTCGGTTGATGAACTCTACACCGAAAAGCGCACGACCTATGGTGCAGACGTGATGAATCAGGTCGAAAAATCAATCCTGCTTCGCACACTTGACCGCCTCTGGCGCGAACACATCGTCACGATTGATCATTTGCGTCAGGTGATTTACCTCCGCTCCTATGGCCAACGCGATCCACTGAATGAATATAAGACCGAAGCCTTCAACCTGTTCCAGTCCTTGGTCGCTGGCCTGAAAGAACAGGTCACATCACAATTGATGCGCGTTGAAATCCAGTACCAGCAGGAAGGCGACGACGATCTGCTGCCGGATGAAGATGAATTGCCTGACATGGAAGCACATCATTTTGATGCCACGACAGGCGAAGATGATGTCGCCCCGCTATCGGTGGCAGCACCAGCAAAGAAGGCCGCCAACGCAATGCCAAAGTTTAACCCGAAAAAACCAGCCACCTGGGGCAAGGTCGGTCGCAATGATATGTGCCCCTGCGGTTCGGGCAAGCGCTATAAACATTGCCATGGAGCTTATGTTTGATTTCCTTCTCCGTCATCCGCTTCGCGTCTGCCACCTCTCCCGCAAGCGAGACCTCTGCGAAAGAGGCCTCGCATGCGGGAGAAGCTGGATCGCGCGAAGCGTGAGCCGGATGAGGGCCTTCACGCCGCACTCGTATAAGCAATCGCCCCCATCATGCCGCTATTCATGTGGTAGAGATGGTGGCAGTGGAACGCCCATGTTCCGGGATTGTCAGCATCAAACTGTATGGTGACTTGGCCTCCGACGGGAACCAGCACAGTATCACGGATCGCTCCTTTAAAACGCTGGCCATCAACGCCAACCACCCTGAAATAATGCCCATGTAGATGCATAGGGTGCGCCATTGTCGTCAGGTTCTGCATGACAACCTCATAGCGCTCACCCTGCCGCACACTGAACAGCGTGTCATGCATCATCGGCCTGCCATTGAGACCCCATTGATAATTCGTGTCGCCACCTGTCAGCGTCACAATCTCAGTGCGCGCCACCGGATCATCCGGCAATTCGGCGATGGAGCGAAGTTGTGGTTCGAGCGACAAATCCAGTGTCGGGGCCATCTCACCCTGCTCTGAAATCTTGGCAATCGCCGCGTCGCCGGATTTGAGAATAATACCGGAGCGCATATCACTGCCCTCCACATTAAATAGAATGGGATAAGCACCCTGTCCCTGCGGCAGGCTTAACCTGATATCGGCGCGCTGGGCAATCGCCAGCGGAAAAACTTTTCCTTTCACAGGCCGGATACTGTTGCCGTCAACTGCAATCAATTCACCTTCCAGTGCACCGAGGTCAATCCACATATTGCTGGCAGACGCGCCATTGATCACGCGCAGGCGAAAACGCCCGCCTTTTTCGGCCACAACGATTTCGGGATCGGCCAGTGTGCGGTCATTTGCCAGCATCGCATCATAGGCGATATCAGCCATCGCCATCATCATCTTATGTCCGGCATGCTTCGTGTGCATCCCGCCACCACTTTTTAACTCCGCCAGAATGTCCTTTGGATCGCGGAACGTGAAGTCGTGCAACATGACCACATGCTCCTGCTCATCAACCAATGCCGCGCCATTCTCGGCAACAATCAAAGGAGCCGCCAGCAATTGCTGCTCTTGCAAACCTGAATGTGAATGCATCCAATGCGTGCCTGTGCGATTGTTGGCGAAGAGATAGTTTTTCGACTGCCCCGCAGCCAGCGCCGGACCTGACAAATGCGGCACACCATCTTGCTCAACCGGGGGCACCAATCCATGCCAGTGAATCAGGGTAGATTCTGGAAGCCCGTTCACTACATGTGCCGCAAAATCCGGTCCAAACCTCGTGTAAAGTCCGCCCGCCTTGCCATTTACAGCAATACCGAAAACCTTGGCGGCACGACCATTGACGTCAAGCACGCGAGTTTGAAGATCAATACTGAACTGCGGAAGACTTTCCGCTCGGGACACTGTAGCGCCAATGCCTACCATTGCACTTCCTGCACACATGGCAAACAGATTACGTCGCGTCATTCCATGCTGTGTCATCATTAACTCTTTTCAACTATTGCAAGTGCAGATTTTGCGAAGCTGCATTAAGAGATCGGAAACCATAAATTCAAGTGGTTGCATCCGAAAGTCCATCCAGCATGTTCCTCAATTGTGCAAAAACCAAGTCCTTTGAGCTGCTTCACAGTGAAACAGGGTCATCGCCCGTCGAGTTTGCTGCAATACTGGTTGCAATGACCATCGTGCTGCTACCCAGCATGGCCTATTATTCAAATCAGGTTCAAAAGCTGTTTATGTTTATCGCAGAACTATGGAGTCGCTGACACCATCCTTTCCGCACCACTAAGAAAAACTTTAAAGCTGGTCGCATACCCTTAGAAATTCGTAAGGAGGTACTATGATAGCTTTAGGGCATCTCTACTGCGCAGAGCAGTACTAGTCGGAGCCCAAAGTGACTGAAGCCACAAAATTAAAACAGCTTTTGAGCGACGAGAACGGGGCCACCGCGATCGAATATGCATTCATCGCAGCAGCCATGGGTCTTTGCTTAGTTCCGGCACTGTCAGCCTCTACCGACGGTGTTGGAGTGCTCTACACCCGTATCAAGGAACTTTTCGAAAGCCCGGTTGTGGCTATCTAAAGACCCCGACCAATTCCCATAAATTTCTCGCGCCGCTGCGTGCGCAATACGTCAGATGAAACACCACCGAAACTCTTCAATGTTCGTGCAATGGCATCCGATACATTGGCAATTGCTTTGCTTGGCTGACGATGCGCACCGCCTTGCGGTTCCGGAATAATCTCGTCTATCACCCCAAGTTTCTTCAAATCCTGCGCTGTGATTTTGAGTGCGGCAGCTGCATCCTTTGATCGCGCGGGATCCCGCCACAAAATTGACGCGGCACCTTCAGGCGAAATCACACTGTAAACCGCGTGCTCCAACATCATCACTGTGTTGCCGGTGGCAATGGCAATGGCGCCACCTGAACCACCTTCGCCAATAACCACAGCGACCAGCGGTACGCCGAGCGATAAACAGCAGTCGGTCGAACGGGCAATGGCTTCAGCCTGGCCGCGCTCCTCAGCATCAACACCGGGATAGGCGCCTGACGTATCCACCAGCGTAATAACCGGCAGGCCAAACCGGTCTGCCATTTCCATGAGGCGCACGGCTTTGCGGTACCCTTCAGGCTTCGCCATGCCCCAATTGTGCTTCAACCGGGTTTGCGTATCAGAGCCTTTCTCTTGGCCGATGACAACAACGCTTTCACCCTGAAAGCGGCCAAGACCACCGACGATGGCTTCATCCTCACCGAATTTGCGATCTCCCGCCAAAGGCGTAAAGTCGGTGATCAGCGCACTGATATAATGCAGCGCCCGGGGACGGTTATCATGCCGCGCCACCTTGGCTTTTTGCCATGGCGTCAAATTCGCATAGAGATCATTGAGGATTTTAACAGCCTTGCCTTCCAGCGACTTTACTTCATCGGCAATGGAAACGGTGGAATCGCCTTGGGCCAAGGCCCGAAGCTCAGCGATTTTGCCCTCAAGTTCCGCAACCGGGGCTTCAAAATCCAGGAATGCCTGCATGTTCTCTCTAATCTCTAATTCTGGGCTCTAACTGGCGTTCCCGCGTGCGAAAGTCAACGCATCTTGCGAGCTGATTTGGCCAGCGGGTGATGTTGTTCAACGGTGGATATCAAGCGTTCCGTCTGCACATGGGTGTAAATTTGCGTGGTCGAAATATCGGCATGACCCAACATTTGTTGCACCGCCCGCAAATCCGCCCCATGCGCCAAAAGCCCTGATGCAAAGGCATGGCGCAGCACGTGGGGGGAAATCTTGGCGGCATCAAGGCCAGCAGTCCGCGCCAAAGCTTTCAGTTCCAGCGCAAAATGCTGGCGGGTCAAAGCGCCGCTCTCGCCATGCGACGGAAACAGCCAGGGCGATTGCACCTCTGCGCGGGATTTCAACGCTTCGACATAATCCCGCAGTACCGCTTGCGCCCGTTTTGAAACAGGAACCATGCGTTCACGCCCGCCCTTGCCCTTGATCGTGAGAAAATCCCGTTCTGCCTGCACTGCCGCCAATTTCAAACTTACCAACTCAGATACACGTAAACCCGTCGCCGCCAGAAGCTCGATCAGACATTGCAAACGCATAGCCCTGAAACGTTCTGCCGGTTTTGCCGCAATCACCGCGTCTGCCGTCGCCAAAAGAAGTTTTTCAACATCATCGGCGACCAAGATTTTAGGCAATACCACATGCTTCTTCGGCCCCTCGACAATGGTGGCCGGGTTTTGCGCTGCCAAGCCTTCGCCTTGCATGAACAGATGAAATTGTTTCACCGCCGATAATTTACGCGCCGTCGAACTCCGCGCCATGCCCCGTGATTCGAGATCTGCCAGATAGCCCCGCACATCGTCACTGGCCGCTTGCTTCACATCTTTGGACTGAGCCGACAGAAACGCCGCATAATCCGCAAGATCGCGCCCATAGGCCAGAATGGAGTTCTTCGCAGCCCCCCTTTCCGCACTCATCATTTCGAGGAAACGACCAATGAGCCGTTGCGCGGTCACGTCAATTTTGCCGGATTTTGTCATGCGGCAAGGCTTTCACCACCTCGGCCTGCTCCGGCGGAAAATGCGCAAGGCTCCATACGGCGCCATAACCTGCTCCGGCGACAATGCCGACAACGAGAATGATTTTGAGGGTGTCAGGTATCAAGAGTTCTTATCCATATCGACCGTTTAACCTGTCCGCCCAGCTTTGCCAAATGCCTTACTTTGCGCTCACCGGAAAATGCCGCTAAAGCAGCGCAGAAGACCATGGACAAGATCAATCCAAGCCGCCTGCTGGACGCAGCTATTGAAAATACCGGAAACCGCACCATCGTGCTGGTAGGCCTGATGGGGGCTGGCAAAACTTCAATCGGCCGCAGACTGGCCGACAAAATGGGACTTACATTTATTGATGCCGACACCGAAATCGAAAAGGCCGCCGGCAAATCCATCCCCGATATTTTCGCTGACCACGGTGAAGCGCATTTCCGCGACGGCGAACGCCGGGTGATTGCGCGCCTCCTCGAAAATGGCAAACAGGTGCTCGCCACCGGTGGCGGCGCCTTCATGAATGAAGAAACCCGCAGCGCCATCATGGCTCATGGCTTGTCAATCTGGCTTAAGGCGGATCTCGATGTGTTGTTAAAACGCGTGGCCAAGCGCGGCGGCAGACCCCTGCTCGAAAACCGCGACCCCGCCGAAGTACTGCAAAACCTGATCAACATCCGCTACCCGGTCTACGCCGAAGCAGACATTACAGTTGAAAGCCTCGACGTACAGCACGCCCACATGGTCCACGAAGTGCTGAAAGCACTGGCGGATTATCAGCCTTTGAAGTCTGGTGATGAGCGCTAAGCACCCAAATATCGTCATTCCAAACGCCCGCCCTTTCGCGGGCGATTTGGAACCCCGCTTACTGTTGTCGGACCAAACCTGTCGCCACCACAGCGGGGTTCCATGTCGCGCTTCGCTTGCATGGAATGACGACCTCAAGGAAATGATTTAAATTGACGACACAACATTCAAACTTTCGCATTGCCGCAACTGTTCCCGTCCACCTCGGTGACCGGAGTTACGAGATCACGATCGGTTCAAGGCTCTTGCCCAACGCTGGAAGCCTTCTGGCCGCACATCTCTCCCGCAAAAAAACTGCCATTGTCACCGACGCCAATGTTGCGAAA
This sequence comes from uncultured Aestuariivirga sp., assembly GCA_964244855.1. Lineage (GTDB taxonomy): Bacteria > Pseudomonadota > Alphaproteobacteria > Rhizobiales > Aestuariivirgaceae > Aestuariivirga. The sequence goes on from CAXTLE010000070.1 coordinate 7,035, forward strand.
TTCCATTTGAAAACGCTGCAAGACTCGCTGGAAGCAAGCGGCGTCACCTCAACCGCCATTATCATGCCACCGGGTGAAGCCACCAAAAGCTATGCTGGTCTTGCCGAGGTTTGCGACAAACTCCTAGGCGCTGGAATCGAGCGCAAGGATCAGGTCATTGCCTTGGGTGGTGGCGTTATTGGTGACCTTGCGGGCTTTGCCGCAGCAATTCTCCGGCGCGGTGTAAAATTCATCCAGATCCCTACTTCACTTTTGGCGCAAGTTGATTCGTCCGTCGGTGGCAAAACCGGCATCAATTCCCCGCATGGCAAAAACCTGATCGGCGCCTTTCACCAACCGTCCTGCGTGTTGATCGACCTCGACCTGTTAAAAACGCTTCCCCAACGCCAACGAGCTGCGGGCTACGCCGAAGTGGTAAAATACGGACTCTTAGGTGACGCGAACTTCTACAGCTGGCTGGATCAAAACGTCGAATCCGTCATCGACTGCGCGCAAGGTGCTGTTGATCACGCAGTTCGTGTATCCTGCGAAACCAAAGCCCGTATTGTGGCTGAAGATGAAACCGAAACCGGCGTGCGGGCACTGCTCAATCTCGGTCACACTTTCGGTCATGCGCTTGAAGCCTCAACCGGTTACTCAGACATCCTGCTGCACGGTGAAGCAGTTTCGATTGGCATGGTGCAGGCCTTTCGCTTTTCAGAAATGCAAGGTCTCTGCGCCGCAGGCACCGCAGACCGCGTGGTCAGGCACCTCATTCGCGCAGGCCTTCCCACCCACGTTTCATCCATCAAGGCCGAACTCCCGCCACCCGACAAAATGGTGGAAATCATGCGGCAGGACAAAAAAGCCTCTGGCGGCAAACTGACGTTCATTCTGACACACGGCATCGGCGAAGCTTTCATCGCCAAGGACGTCGATGATGCCGCCGTCAAAACTTTTCTCGAACAGGACATGCAACGACAATGACCTCAGAAATTGGCTATGCCATTCTCTCGATCGTCTGCCTGATTTTCGTATCAGGCTTTTTCTCTGGTGCTGAAACAGGTCTGACCGCTACTTCCCGCGCGCGACTTACGGAAATCGAACGCCGTGGCTCCAAGCGCGCTGCAATGGCGCTTAAACTCACGGAACTGCCCGAGCGCCTGATCGGCGCACTGCTGCTGGGCAACAACCTAGCCAACATCACAGCCTCCGCCATAGCAACCGCCGCCCTGATCAAAATCTTTGGCGATAGCGGAGCCGTCATTGCCTCAGGCATCATGACCATCATCATTTTGATTTTCGCCGAAGTGCTGCCGAAAACCTACGCCATTGCCTATCCTGAACGTGTAGCCCTCGCTGTTGCCCCGATCATGCGCGTCATCGCTGCGATCTTGGGACCCATCGTACTAACCGTCGAATTCATCGTGCGTCACACTCTGAAACTCTTTGGCGTGAACATCGACGATGATGCCGGTGTTCTGTCCGCTCACGATGAATTGCGTGGCGCTATTGCCCTTCACCACAAGGAAGAAACCCTCGTCAAAACTGACCGCGACATGCTGGGCGGCATTCTCGATTTGAAAGACTTGGAAGTGGCCGACATCATGGTCCACCGCACCAAGATGAAAACCCTGAATGGCGGGCAATCATTCAAGGAACTGATTTCGGAAATGCTGGAAAGCCCCCACACGCGCATGCCGGTATGGAAAGGCAATGCCGACAATATTGTTGGCGTCATGCATGCAAAAACCCTGTTCGCAGCCTTGCAAAAAGCCAATGGTGATTCGAGCAAGATCAAACTCGAAGACGTCATGTCTCCAGCCTGGTTCGTGCCGGACACGCGCCCCCTCGAAGATCAGCTCAACGCCTTCCTCCGTCGCAAAGTACAATTGGCGCTCGTCGTCGATGAATATGGCGAAGTGCAGGGTCTCGTCACACTTGAAGACATACTCGAAGAAATCGTAGGCGACATCAAAGACGAGTTTGACGGCGTGGCAACAGGCGTGCGCAAAACCCGCGATGGGTCCTATGTTGTCGACGGCACCGTGCCCATCCGCGATCTTAACCGCTCGTTCGACTGGCGACTGCCAGATGAAGAAGCGACAACACTCGCTGGCCTCGTCATCCACGAAGCCCGCATGATCCCCGAACAGGGCCAGGCATTCTCGTTCCACGGCTTCCGCTTTGAAGTGCTGAAAAAGCGGAAACAGCAGGTCACCTCACTGAAGGTCACGCCCTTGGAAAAACCGGAGGAAGTCCCCACATCAGGCTGACGGAACAGAGGCCTCAATCGCCAGCGCATGTACCCTTGACTTCAACTCCTGCGCCAACGCTTCATTCACCAAGCGGTGCTGCCCTACACGGGACACCCCACGAAAGGCCTCAGCCATGATTTTGACACGGAAGTGGCTTTCACCAGACGGGTGGGCGCCCGAATGACCTGCGTGTTGATCACTCTCATCAATCACGCTAAGAGCTACCGGGTTGAAAGCTGTTTTCAACTTTTCTTCAAGGGTTTTGCCCACAGGCCCTAAATCCATAATGTCACGTCCCTCGTTTCGGGTTGAAGCAAATCACTTCACCCCTCATAATTGAAATCATGAAACTCGATTCAAAATATTTTGATAAAATTCGCGTCACCAAAAAGGGCGCAAAGCCGGAACCAGTTGCTGACAAGCTCTGTGAATGGGAAGGCTGTGACAAGCCTGCCAAGCACAAGGCTCCCAAAGGTCGTGGCTTTGATGGCCAGTTCTGGAACTACTGCACCGCCCACGTGCAGGAGTACAATAAAAGCTATAACTATTTCGCCGGCATGACCGATGGCGACGTATCGGCAGCGCAGAAATCAGCGCAAACAGGCGACCGCCCGACATGGAAGCTCGGCGAACGCGCCCATGCCGCCGCAGGTCCAAAGCGCGGTGCTGCAAGGGATTTGAACGACCCCCTCGCCATTTTCGGCAAGGACGCGAAACCAGCCCAAACAAAGCTGGGCCGCAATTTGCGCAAAAACGAGTTGGCCGCCTTGGTCACGCTTGGTCTTGATGAAAACGCCAAGCCTGAAGATGCCAAGACCAAATACAAGATGCTGGTCAAGCGCCTTCACCCCGACGCAAACCAGGGCAGCCGCGCCAATGAAGAGACCTTGAAAGCTGTGATCCAAGCTTACGATACTTTAAGGGCCAGCGGCTTCTGCTAACTTGCTTGAAGCCATTCAAACCTCTAGAAAGCCTTCAAATTCCACTTCAAACCATTGATGAGCAACATGACAGCGAAAGCCAATGGCAGCCAACCCGGTGAGCCAGACACGAAAGTTTCGATAGCAGACGTTTTCGGCTTTGAGTCGAACATGCAGGTTCCCGCCTATTCCCATGGCAGCGAACATGTGCCGGATCTCGATCCGGATTATCTGTTCAACAAAGAAACCACCATGGCGATTCTGGCGGGCTTTGCCTACAACCGCCGTGTGATGGTCACGGGCTATCATGGCACCGGAAAATCCACACATATCGAACAGGTAGCGGCCCGCCTGAATTGGCCCTGCATCCGCATCAACCTCGACAGTCACATCTCCCGTATCGACCTGATCGGCAAAGACGCCATCGTGTTGAAAGAGGGAAAGCAGATCACCGAATTCCGCGAAGGCATTTTGCCCTGGGCCTATCAGCACAACGTGGCACTGGTGTTCGACGAATATGATGCAGGCCGCCCTGACGTGATGTTCGTGATCCAGCGCATTCTCGAAAGCTCCGGCAAACTGACACTGCTCGACCAGTCCCGCGTCATTCGCCCGCACAATGCATTCCGTTTGTTTGCAACTGCCAACACGGTCGGACTTGGCGACACGACGGGCCTCTATCATGGCACCCAGCAAATCAACCAGGCTCAGATGGACCGCTGGTCGATCATCAGTGTACTGAATTATTTGCCGCATGCCGATGAAGTGAACATCGTTTTGTCAAAGAACAAATCTTACCTCTCCGACAAGGGCAAAAAGCAGATCGCCAACATGGTGCGTGTGGCCGACTTGACGCGCAACGCCTTTGTGCAAGGCGATCTCTCCACCGTCATGAGTCCTCGTACCGTCATCACCTGGGCACAGAACGCCGAAATTTTCTCAGGCGACTTGGGCTTCGCCTTCCGCCTGACATTCCTCAACAAATGCGACGAACTTGAACGCCCCATCGTGGCCGAGTTCTATCAACGCTGCTTTGGTGAGGAACTGCCAGAGTCCGCAGCAAAGATCATGATCGCGTAGCACGAAAATTTCTTCCCTGCCTTCTCCCTCCCCCTTGTGGGGAGGGCCGGGGTGGGGGTCGGACGGTGTTTGAATTTACAAGAAACAATGGGTTGGATCAGAGCGACCCCCACCCTAACCCTCCCCACAAGGGGGAGGGAATAAGCAAGGAACGAATAGGTGTCTTCACCCAAGGATCATCGCGCGGAACGTTTCAAGGGGGTGCTTGGCACCGCCATGAAGGCGATT
>CAXTLE010000071.1:0-11486 GCA_964244855.1 uncultured Aestuariivirga sp.
GCTGATTGCGCAGATAATTCTAGAAGCGTGTGCCAATCGAGAAGCGGACGATTTCTTTCTCGTCGAACTTCTTTTTCAGGATCGGATAGGCGGCTTCAAGACGCAGCGGACCGAAAGGTGATTGCCAGATAACGCCTGCACCAACCGAGGCGCGGAAGCCCATGGAGTCGAGGACGGAGCAAGCGCCGGTAAAGGTTACGTTTCCTGGGCAATTTGCACCGCCATTCGCAACCGACTTCTGATCCGTTCCAAACACGGTACCAAAATCCGAGAACACGGTTCCGCTGATGCCCCAGGCTTCTGGAATGCCAATCGGAAAATTCGCTTCAAGTGTTCCAATGGCGTAGGTCTGCGCACCAATCGAATCCATGCTGCCGTCATTGCCGATCTGCTTTGGTCCAATGCCGGACTGGCTGAAACCACGGAAGCTGTCGGCACCCTTGAAGAAGCGGTCTTGCAGGGGAATATCGCGCTTGCCGAAAGATTGCTGATGTCCGGCATTGCCTTCGATTTTCACAACAACCTTTTCATCCAGCAGCGGAATGAAGTACCAAGCGTGACCTTCCACTGAAGCATACTGCGTGTTGCCACCAAGGCCTGCGACTTCGGTTTCGAGTTCGGCACGCAAGCCGGATGCCGGATTGAGTGGATTGTCGAGGTCATCGTAAATATAAGTCGCCGATAGTGCGGACTTCCAGTCCTTGCCTTGCTGCTCAATGATTGCAGGTGACGCAGAAGCGATTGTCACGCCCTTTGTCACGCGATGCGCCAGCAGATATTTGAAATTCATTGACGAGAATTCATCCAGCGCAAAGCCGGTGCGCAAAGCACCACCGATTTGCTCACTGGTGTAAGAAGAAGCATCTTTGTTGTCGACGCGGGTTGCGAAAAGATCGATACCAGCGGAAACGGGTGTGCCCATGAAATAGGGTTCGGTGAAGCTGAAATCAACCTGTTGCTTCTTGAAGCTCAATTGCGTGTTCAACTTCACGTTATAGCCACGGCCAAACAGGTTGCGTTCTTCAAGTCCGACGGAACCAACAACGGTTTCAACAGTCGAATAGCCAATCGAGAATGTGACTGAGCCTGTGGCTTTTTCGGCAACTTCAATCACCAGTACCACCTTGTCAGGAGCCGAGCCTTCTTCTTCGCGGAAATCGACTTTTTCGAAATAGTCGAGTGCGGTCAAGCGGCGGCGGGCGCGTTCGATCAGTGTTCGGTTATAGGCATCGCCTTCATACAAACGCAGTTCGCGGCGGATCACGTCATCCAGTGTGCGCGTGTTGCCGATGATATCAATGCGCTCCACATAGGTGCGCGGACCTTCAGTAATGTTGTAGGTCAGGTTGACTGTGGCATTAGACGGATTGCGATCCACCTTTGGCTCAACCTTGGCAAATACGAAGCCCTGATTCGAAGCCTCGAGAGTCAGTTTTTCAACTGATTTGTCGACCTTGGCAGCATTGTAAGTATCGCCCACGCCGGTTGACACCTTGCGGGCCAAAGCGTCAGGATTCAAATTGTTGTCGCCAATATTCACAGCTACATCAGCAATCGAATAGCGCGGGCCTTCGGTGACAACGAAATCAATGACAAAGCTCTGGCCATCATCGGTCAAGCGTGCGTCAGCAGAAACCACATCCACATCGGCATAACCATTTTTCAGGTAATAGCGGCGCAGCAACTCCTTGTCGTATTCAAGTCGATCCGCATCATAGGTGGTATTGCGCAGGAAGAAGAACAGTTTTGAATGTTCCTTGGTGGCGATCACATCGCGCAGGTCACCGTCGCTGAAGGCGTCGTTGCCGGAGAAATTGATTTGCTCAACTTGCGTCTTGCCGCCCTCGTTGACTTCGAACACGAGGTTGATGCGGTTTTCCGGCAAGCGAATGAGCTTTGGCGCAACGCGCACATTGTAGAAGCCCTGCTTCTGATAAACTGCAAGAATGCGCTTGGTGTCTGCTGCCACGCGCGCCTTGGTGTAGATGATGCGTTCACGCACCTCCACTTCCTTCAGCAAAGTTTCGTCGTCAACTTCCTCGTTGCCTTCAATGTTGACAATATTGATCAGAGGATTTTCGGACACGGTTACAACAAGCGAACCACCCTGCCGCACCACCGAAACGTCACGGAAGAGGCCGGTCTGGAACAGTGCCTTGATGGATGCGTCAATGGCCTCATCGCTGAACTGGTCGCCCCTGCCGAGTTGCATGTAGGACAGAATGGTTTCGTTCTCAACACGCTGATTTCCGTTGAAAACAACGTTATTCACCGTTGCTGCCAAGGCAGCTTGCGAAAAAACCCCCGGCGCTGCCACAGGCAGCACGCCGAATACCAACGCCAAAACCAAACCAAATACCAGTCGCATACGCATCAAATCGCTACTCTCGCAACTCCGGGAGCTGCCCCCCGCAGCAAATCAGGCCACGCGTTGTCTTTTAGCCAGTTTAACCCTTTATGCAAATGAAACATCTGGGCAATTTCGTGGCTTCTCCTATGTACCGAACAGCACATTTGCCACCCTGCCCGTGTCATTGAACAAGCCCAAAAGCATGAGCATGACGACGCAGGTAAAGCCAATGCGATATCCCCATTCCTGCGCCAGCGGTCCCAGCGGTTTTCCGCGCAAGGCTTCAATGGCGTAAAATAACAAGTGACCACCATCCAACATCGGGATTGGCAAAAGGTTAACAATACCTATGGATACGCTTAAAAATGCAATGAACGAGATAAATGTCATCACTCCGTCAGAAGCGGCATCGCCAGCGCCCTTGCCAATGCTGATTGCGCCACCGATACGTTTGACACTTTCTGTACCCATAAACAGCTTTTTCAGGGTTTTCCCCGTGGTAGCGATGATAAACCACGTACGTTCAACGCCTTTTTGCAGGGCAATGTGCGGTGGTTGACGCTCGATCAACGGTTCATCGCCGCGTTTGTTGTGACCAATACCCAATTGGCCAAAGCGGATAGTTCCGCCAAAACTGTCTTTTACTTCCTTCGCTTTGGCCAGCACACTGAGCGTAATTGGTGCGCCATCTCGTTTTATACTGACGACCAAGGTTTCATCTGGCCGGAACATGACCATTTCCGGAATTGATTCAAAATTTGTAACTGCGACACCATCAATGTTGGTGATTTCATCGCCCGGCTTGATTCCGGATAATTCCGCTGGAGACCCTGGCAAAATCGTGTCGACAATGGGACGCATATAACTTGTCCCGACGACCATGTAGCCGACGGCAAACAGGAAAATTGCCAAAATGAAATTGGCCACAGGACCTGCGGCAACAATGGCTGCCCGTTGCAAAACGGGTTGCGCATGCAGGCTGCCCGCAGTGCTCTTGGCCTCTTCGCTCAAATCAGGTTTACTGGCTGCATTGGCGTCGCCTGCAAATTTCACATAGCCGCCAATCGGCCATGGTGCCAACTTCCAGCGGGTGCCACGCTTGTCGGTATAGCCCCAAATTTCCTTGCCAAAACCGACAGAGAATACATCGGACTTTACGCCACACCAGCGGGCCACGATGTAGTGACCAAATTCATGGATAAACACAATGAGCAGTAATGCTACAATAAAAGCGGCCACATTAAACAGCACACTCAGGGGCGCTATGGTCTGGATGGCCTGGAAGAAACTCATTGTCTATCACTCCGCATTCTGGCGCTCTGGTTATCGCAGGATTGTGTTCCTGTTAAGGCGCATTTACCAATTTTTAACCAGAATTACGTGGCATTTGCTTTAAATTCCCGATGGCATGGTTACCAGAGCAGCAGGCCTTCGGCCAAGCTGCTGGAACTCCTGACAAATCCGATAATAGCCGCGGCCACGCCTGCGACCACCAAACCATCGACACGGTCTAGAACTCCGCCGTGCCCCGGAATCAAATCGCCCGAATCCTTCATGTTAAAACGGCGTTTTAGAGCGCTTTCGAAAATGTCGCCAAGTTGCGCCACGACAGCCAAAGCGGCTGCAACTCCTGCCAATGCGCCCCAAGACGGCAACCAGAAGACGGCGTAAATACTCGATATTACCGCAGCGCCAGCCATGCCGCCCAGCAAGCCAGCCCAGGTTTTTTTCGGCGACAACACAGGCGCAAGTTTCGGGCCACCAATGATTCTTCCGGCGAAGTAAGCAAAAGTGTCGGTGGCCCATACCACCAACATCAACCACATGATGGCGTGTACACCCCAAACGTTGTCAGAACGGAGCAGTACCAGCGCCAATACGGGAAGCGCCACATAGAGAGTGCCGACATAGGCGAACAACGACTTGTCGCGATCGCGATACATGGTTCCAACTATTCCGATTATAGCGATGACCAAAATGGTCGAGTGTGTGGGAAGGACTCCAATATCCTGCGGCAGCAATGCCGCGCACAATACTGCTGCGGCCTGTAGTGCAAATTGCGAAGAACTGCGTTGGTGCACAATGTTGGTCCATTCGTGGGCCATCAGCAGGCCCAGAAATGCCATGAATAATTCAAACCAGACACCGCCCATCCAAATGTCGAGCAGCACTGCCGGAATGAGGATGAGCGCTGACGTGGCGCGGACTCCAAGATCGGCCCATTTGCCTTTTGCCGCCACAGGCGCTTCACTCATGCGGATTTGACTTTCAAGCCACCGAAGCGGCGTTCTCGGCCACGGAAGTCTTCGATGGCACGGTCCAATATGGTTTTGTCAAAGTCGGGCCAATATTCGTCGATGAAGACAAATTCTGTGTAAGCGCATTGCCATAGCAGAAAATTCGAAATGCGTTCTTCACCACCGGTACGGATGAGAAGATCTGGATCAGGCCATTCCGCAGTATCGAGTTTTGCGGCAAAGGATTCCATCGAAATTGCGTCTGGCTGCAACCTTCCCTCGGCAACATCGATTGCAAGTTTTTGCACGGCACCCAGAATTTCCTGCCGCCCCCCATAATTAAAGGCGACCACAAGTGTCATGCCGGTATTGTTCGCCGTGAGGCGCTCCGCATCTTCAATCAGCTTGATGATCGTTTTGTCCAACCCTTCGCGAATGCCAATCATGCGGATACGCACGCCCGTGGTGTGAAGTTCGGCCACGTCCTGGCTCACAAAACGCCTGAACAGTTGCAAAAGAAAGCTGACTTCGGCTTTTGGGCGCGACCAGTTTTCGGTGGAGAAAGAATAAACTGTCAAAACCTCCACGCCCAAATCAGACGCGGCCTTCACCGTGCGACGCAACGCTTCGATGCCTTGCTTGTGTCCTGCCGTGCGTGGCAGTCCGCGCGCCGACGCCCAGCGGCCATTGCCATCCATGATGATGGCAATGTGGCGGAGCGGCAGTGGCAAACGGGTGTGTGGCATAAAAGTATCGTATCAGACTTGCATGATTTCGACTTCTTTGGCTTTGGTCGCAGTGTCGATATCCTTGATCGTGTCGTCGGTCCATTTCTGAACTTCGTCAGCCTTGGTCTTGTGCTCGTCTTCGGACATCATTTTCGCTTTTTCGAGCAGCTTCAGATGGTCCATCGCGTCGCGGCGCACATTGCGTGCCGCCACTTTGGCTTTCTCGGAATATTGATGCGCAACCTTGACCAGTTCCTTGCGACGATCCTGCGTCAGGTCCGGCATCCGGAGTCGGATCACCGAGCCTTCAGTTTGCGGGTTGAGCCCGAGGTTCGAAGCATGAATGGCTTTTTCAACTGAGGCCACGAGGCCACGGTCCCAGACACTGATTTGCAACAAACGCGCTTCCGGCACCGACACCGAGGCCACCTGGGTCAATGGCATGTTGGCGCCGTAAGCATCAACCTGGATGGGGTCGAGCAAGGTGGCAGAGGCACGACCCGTGCGGAGACCCCCGAAGTCGTGTTTCAGGGATTCGGTTGCACCGTTCATGCGGCGTTTGATGTCGGGGGCGTTAAACGATTCTGGAGCGGCCATGATGTAATCCCTATTCAGTTCTTGGTGACGCGGGTGAACTGGCCTTGGCCCGACAGGACCCTGGCGATATTCCCCGCTTCGCGGATTGAAAATACGACCACCGGTACATCATTGTCACGCGTCAGTGCAATGGCGGCAGCATCCATGATTTTGAGGTTCCTGGATAGCACTTCGTCAAAAGTAATGCTGTCGTAGCGTTTTGCCGCAGGATCTTTCTTGGGATCAGCGGAATAAACGCCATCAACGCTGGTGCCCTTGTAGAGTGCATCGCATTTCAGTTCAGCAGCACGCAAGGCCGCACCCGTGTCAGTTGTGAAGAAGGGAAGCCCGGTACCACCGGCACAAATAACCACCCTACCCTTTTCAAGGTGATGAATGCCTTTCGAAGCGGAATAGGTTTCGCATACTGTTGGCATGGCGATGGCCGAAAGTACGCGTGCATCGCAGCCCTTGCCCTTCAACACGCCTTGCATGGCAAGGGCGTTCATGACAGTCGCCATAATGCCCATATGATCGGCGGAAACCCGGTCCATGCCTTTTGCAGCGCCTGCAATGCCCCGGAAGATATTACCGCCACCAATGACGAGGGCGATTTCGGCACCGGCTTTTTGGCATTCCAACACCTCATCGGCAACACGGCCAACCGTAGCCAGATCAATGCCAAAGGGCTGGCTACCCATGAGGACTTCGCCGGAAATTTTCAGCAAAATACGTTTGTGTTGCGCAACCATTGACCCCCCCTAACGACTCGACTGCTCTTGCGCTTGATTAGCGCGAATGACTTAACTGGGCATTAGAGTGTTTTGGGATTAATTGAAATTGTGTTTTATGCTCCTAACAAATGGAAATGCAATATCTGAACATGTTACCGTGGTTTTAATACTGGCGTTATCGGTCGGCTTTATCGGCCGCGAGAGATCAGGAACAAATCCACCAGGTTAAATCCGCTGATCGGGGCGAGATCACAGCACAACATCAAGTCATGTGCTATCAGAGCGTTGTATTTTTGAAATCGCGAAACGCCTGTTCTATTTTTTCTGAATCTCCGACTTTACCCTTAAAAAAGGGGTTTGGCTGATTAAGGCCGCTCTTTATTCCATCCGCAAGTTTTTGATACGCTTCTTGCTGTTTGGTATCGCCCGTAGATTTTTTCATATCCTCGCATCGATTGGCAAAATCATCAAGTGCGCAACACTTCGTTGCGTCGTCTGCGCTGGAATTAATTATGTTTTTTGTATATTGTTCTGCCCCGGAAATCGAGCGCTGAGAGAGCTCATTCGGATTTAGATAACTTTCCGCTACATTTTTCGATTGATTTTTAGCTTCATCTGAAATCGTAGTGCCTGTAAAAGCACTCCCAATGAGGCCCGCCACGAATCCACCAACAGGTCCAAAAGCAATCGATGCGCCTGTCTGTAAAACACTGCCAACAGATAACGGCTGATTAAGCAGGCTCAAAGCTCCGCCCACCGCAGTTGAATTCAATAATCCGCCCGTAGCACTCGAAGCGAGATTTGGGCCAAGAGAACTAGCCAACTTCAAACCCGTATCGAGATTAGGGTTAGTTGCAAAGTTCAGGGCCGAAGAAAAACTGCTCTCAGGAACACCGGTTGCTTTCGATAATGCATCTTTCCATTTATTTGAAAGGGTTCCGGAGGGATCATTCAATAAATTAATGATATCCCGCTCCTTATCACCGATCTTCGCTTGATAAACGTTTTGTAACAGGGTGCTGCTTAGATTGATATCCATGTGATTTTCCCAACTTTGCTATAAGCATATTTATAAGCTCTGAACCTGTTGCGAAGCTTACAAAAAGAGAAAATCAAAAAAATAATGGGGCTGGATTGGCTTGCTAAAACAGATAGGTCCCGTCATCGGAACCGGCTGCAAAAGTTTTAAAAAAACGGCCCAGCTGAACTGCCGGGCCGTTTGTTATATTTGAGTGATATCAGTGACCCGACATCTTCGCCACTTCGGCGGCGAAATCGTCAGCGTTCTTTTCAATGCCTTCACCCAGCTGCATGCGCACGAAGGCTTTCAGCGTGAGGGCGGAACCGGACTTCTTGCCAGCTTCTTCTACAGCTTGTGCCACGGTCTTTGAACTGTCGTGAACATAGGGTTGCTCAAGCAAACAATTTTCCTTGGCGAAAGACTTGAGGCCAGAAGCCACGATCTTTTCCATGACGTTGGCGGGCTTGCCGGTGTTCTTTTCTTCGAGAATGGCAGCTTCGCGGGCGAGAACATCTTTCGGAACCGAATTGATGTCCAGTGCCACAGGGTTGGTTGCTGCAATATGCATCGACAGCAAACGGCCAAAGCCTGCGATCTCGTCCTTGCTGCCTGTGCCTTCGAGGGCAACCAGTACGCCAATCTTGCCCATGCCCGGTGCAGCCTGGTTGTGAACGTAGGATGCCACAACGCCATCGGTGACCGACAGACAAGCCGTGCGGCGTACGGTCATATTTTCGCCGATCGTCGCCACCATTTCGGCCACAAACTCGGCAACTGCATGGTGCGATCCAGGATAAGGCATGGTCTTCAACTTTTCCGTTGAACTGTCTGCATTAAGCGCCAGCTTGGTGATTTCGGCCACCATGGCCTGGAACTTTTCGTTGCGGGCGACAAAGTCGGTTTCGGAATTGACTTCAACCGCAGCACCCATGGTGCCCTTGGTGATGACGCCGACGAGGCCTTCGGCGGCAACGCGGGTGGATTTCTTGGCGGCCTTGGACAGGCCCTTGGCGCGCAGCCAGTCAACGGCGGCTTCCATTTCGCCATTGGTGGCGACGAGAGCTGCCTTGCAGTCCATCATGCCAACGCCGGTTTTTTCGCGCAGATCGCGCACGAGTGCAGCTGTAATGTCAGCCATGGGGAATCTCCTGAGTTAATGGTCCCTCATCCGCCCTTCGGGCACCTTCTGCCGCTGGAAGAAACGGGAGAAGGATCATCCTATCTGCCTTCTCCCGCCTCTGAACGGGAGCAGGTGGCCGAAGGCCGGATGAGGGAGAAGGGTTAAGCTGCTGGAAGTACTTCAGCAGGCAGTTCTTCCATGGCGCCGACGTCAACACCTGACGATGTGGCGGACTTGGAAATGCCTTCGATGATGGCCTTGCCGACCAATTCGCAATAAAGCGCCACGGCACGGGCCGCATCGTCGTTGCCTGGGATTGGATAGGTGATGCCAGCTGGATCCGAGTTGGTATCGATAATCGCCACAACCGGGATGCCCAACCGATTGGCTTCCTTGATGGCGATCTGTTCCTTGTTCGTGTCGATGACGAACAGAATGTCAGGAACGCCGCCCATGTCCTTGATGCCGCCCAAGGCCTTTTCAAGCTTGTTGCGTTCACGGGTCTTGTCGAGCAATTCGCGCTTGGTGATGCCAGCGCCATTCGAGTTCACGACTTCATCAAGAACGCGGAGGGTTTTGATCGAGTTCGAAATCGTCTTCCAGTTGGTGAGCATGCCGCCCAACCAGCGCGAGTTCACGTAATACTGAGCTGACTGCTTGGCAGTCACCGCGATTTGCTCTTGTGCCGAACGCTTTGTGCCAACGAACAACACGCGGCCACCCTTGGCAACGGTGTCAGTGATGGCGTTCAAGGCTTGGTGAAGCAATGGAACTGTCTGCGACAGATCCATGATGTGAATGCCATTGCGCGAGCCGTAGATGAACGACTCCATTTTGGGATTCCAGCGATGTTTTTGGTGTCCGAAGTGTACGCCAGCTTCAAGCAGCTGGCGCATGGTAAATGGTACCGAGGCCATGGGTATTTCCTTTTCCGGTTAATCCGCCACAGGGGAGCTTGCACCGGAGGATTCCGGCACCGGAAGGACCAACCCTATGAGGGAACATTGCTGCTCCACGGAATGATCCAACCCCTGTGTGAGTATTGAACGATCAGGCTGGTAGCAGTGCGGATGTAGATTGTCAAATCCGCACTGGTTGATTGAATCTTCAGCCGCCCCAACCGCCGCCAGAACCACCACCGCCGCCGCCACCGCCGCCACTGCCGGGCAGGCGGTCAGTCGGCGTTTTGGGCGCCGTCGCTTTGACATAGGGCCGCGTAGCCTTGACCTTGGTGTATCTTTGAACCTTGGGCTTCTTGTACAGAATAAGAGCTGCTTTCCGTTTTGGTGTGGTGACTTTTACTTTTGACCGTCGATAAACCACAACCTGCTTTGGCTTTTTCGATTTGACAAAAATTGATTTTGTATATTTTTTGACGGACGTGATCCGCATCGGTTTTTTAGGTGGTTCAGTCGGCGCAACTATTTTTGGTTCCACCGGCGTCTCTACAACTGTTTCAGTTTCAACTGCAGGAGCAGGAGCGATTTTTGCAGTACCACCAAGTGACTGATAGCGCGAATTTGCGACGTCGAGGAACATGCCGTCCGGAAATGATTTGATATAAATCTCGAAATCAGCAGCGTTTTCGGAACCTTTTATGCTGTTCCAAAATGCCAACTCACCAGCAGCACTTGTATCGGCTGGCGGTTGAACGGTCTCAGCTCGCGCACCGGACGGCATGACCGTAAATGCAAACACTGCAAAAGTGAATGCCGCAAACAATATTTTCAGATTGATGAGTTTCATGTCTATCTCCGTCAAAATAAATCAAGGCGTGGATTACGGGTCTGCCAGGCTTTGCGCGACAGCAAAATGAGGGTTTGATTGAGATCACTGGTGGTCTCAATGTTTTCGACCCCGACTGTCGCTATCAGTTTTTTCACGGCGCTGGTTTTGGCTTTGTCAGGCAGGCCCGCAAGATTGGCGATGGAATTCTTGTCTTTGCCATAGATGTCCAAGGCAACAGCCAAGGCGGTGTACTGCACTGCGCTGGTCACGTCCCTGTGGTCTTTTGGACCTTGGGCAAATATCCAGCCCAGATTTGCTGCAGCTTGTTGATTGCCCCGCTCTGCACCTTGTTCATACCACTTGATGGCCTCGTCGAGGTTTTTTTCAACTCCATTGCCGTTGAAATACATGGCACCAATATCGGTTGGTGCGAAAGGATGGCCGGCCTTTGCCGCCTTTGTTAAAAGAGCAAGGGCAGTAGCTGAATCTTTATCAACGCCGAGACCATCAAGGTAGGCTTGCCCCATGTTGCGAATACCATAGATATCGCCGCGCGCCATTGAGGCCTGAAAGAACCTTATGCCGCGCTTGGGATTGGCCTTTAACGTATCGCCGTAAAGATACATGCCGCCCAACTCATTCATGGCATAGGTATGACCCATTTCGACTGCGCGGTTTAAAAACAGGAGACCTGCTGGAATATCCTGTTTCACGCCTCGTCCCCGGGCAAGATTGCGACCATAAGACAGCATGCCATAGGGATCGCCTTTCTCGGCTGCCTTTTTGAAATAGGCATTGGCCTCCTCAACACTCTGTGGCCGACCCAGTCCGCGCTGGGCCATATAGCCCGACTGATTAAGCGCGCGCACATGGCCGGCCTCTGCCGCTTGTTCGAACAGTTTATTGGCTTCATCGGTTTGCTTTGCAGCAAGTTTCGCACGACCCAATTGATAGATGAACCGCGCTACGTCCGGATGGGTCTTCACCGCAAG